>SVLY01000010.1 GCA_015067715.1 Oscillospiraceae bacterium
GCGGCAAAATGTGAAATAAAATAAATCCCTCATACGCCGCAGCGTATTTCATAGCGTCAGCTATTTCATAACGCGAAGCGTTATTTCACAAATCCCGCAAGGGATTTATTTCATTGAAAAGAACCCGCATTTGTCGTAGACAAATGCGGGTTCTTTTCTTCTACGCCTGATGCGATTCGAACGCACGACCTTCAGAGTCGGAGTCTGACACTCTATCCAGCTGAGCTACAGGCGCGTATTGCTTTTGGCTGTGGAGGATATTATACCCTATTTTTTTCCCTTTGTAAAGAGCTTTTTGTCTGATTGGGGGGAGCAAAAAAAATATTGCATCCTTTTTCTTAAAAACAGCTTGACAAACCGCCCGCCCTGTGGTATCATATCGGGTGCAAGCGGTTTTTGCCTGTGCTGTGGGGTGTAACGCCATCAGCCTCACTTCTAACTTAATATGCGGGTATGGCGGAATTGGCAGACGCGTAAGATTCAGGTTCTTATGGTCGCAAGGCTGTGCAGGTTCAAGTCCTGTTACCCGCACGAGGAAAAACACCTCGGGTCATCAGACCCGGGGTGCTTTTCCTTTCGCCGGAAGCTTGCCGACGCAGAACCTATTAAATCTCCGCAGGAGATTTAACAGCAGCCAGGCGCATATCCCGGGACTCAGAGATCATCCCGGCTTCCGCCTGGCTGCAGGTTACCAAGTCCTGTTACCCGCACGAGGAAAAAGATCCCCAGGCTTGTCCTGGGGATCTTTTTCCTTGATCCAGGCATATGGACTTGAACCTATTAAATCTCCGGAGGAGATTTAACGGCAGCCAGGCGCATATCCCGGGACTCAGAGATCATCCCAGCTTCCGCCTGGCTGCAGGTTACCACAAGTCCTGTTACCCGCACGAGGAAAAGCAGACTCGGGCTTTAGCTCGGGTCTGCTTTTCCTTTTGTCGGAAATTTGCCGACGCAGAACCTATTAAATCTCCGGAGGAGATTTAACAGCAGCCAGGCGCATATCCCAGGACTCAGTGGTCATCCCAGCTTCCGCCTGGCTGCAGGTTGCCAAGTCCTGTTACCCGCACGAGGAAAAGGTTCGAGCATTCTATGATTGGATCATAACCAATTTCGAGTATGACTACGACTGTTATCCACTCTTCCAATACTTTGATGTTCGCAAGACACTACAAACCAAGCAAGGTATTTGCTTTAACTTTTCCTATCTGTTCACCGCATTTTGCCGTAGCCAGAACATTCCGTGCTATGCTGTTGACGGAATATCCCGTAAGAATAACGCATATCGGTACACTTGGAACCGCGTGTACTATGATGGAGATTGGTGGAATGTGGATATAACGACTGACAACTCAAGAACAACCAACGGGAAAAAACTCTACGGCTTCCACAAGCTGGAAGGTGCTTATGTTCCTGACGAGGACATTTTCATAACAAAAATCTATTGAGTTATCGTTAGCTTCTTTGCCGCAAAAAGCGAAATAATAATTGATTGCTTAAATAGTCGCTATCACGGCGTGTTAATCACGCTATGATAGCGGCTAAATTTAAGCTTTATTTATAAGATCTTGTAACGACGATATAACTAACGAATCTGTTTTTGTTAGTAAATCAATCTTGTTTTTACACAGTTTTGACATATTCTCGTTACACTTTTTGAGTATAAATTTTCCAACAACATTCTGTCTTAATGTGGGAATAGTATTTCCGAACAGCGTGTCAAATGAAGGCCAAGAAACATCTTTGTTCTTTTTCAACTTCCAGTCAGAATTATACATAGATCTTTTGGGTTTAATAATTTCTTAGCAATCTTAAGACGTTTTTGCATCATAGAAAGCCATTTACTATGACGATAGGTATCCACGCCATCAACATAATCGTTGTTATATTTCCAATCTCGCGCACCCGTGTTGTACGGCGGATCAATGTAGATACAATCCACTTTTCCGGCATAAAGATACTCAAGGAGCTGAAGCGCGTGATAGTTGTCTGCTTCAATAAGAGTGTGCCAAAGATCACTATCGGGAGCATTGCAAACACTATCCATCGGCTTGAGATAGGGATAAATCGCATCACCAAACTCTGCCACGGTCACAAGCTCGTTCACCTTAAAAGTCGCGATCTCGTCTGCGTCCTTCTTCTTGCACTCTGCCTCATCGCCTTTGATTTTCAGTACTCTGTAAACCTCGCTCACCTTGCCGGTTTTGAGCGCAACAAGAGCACCTCTCTTAACCGGAATATCATAAAGAGGCGTACATTCGGGCAGATGCTCCTCGAACACGAGTCCAAACTTCTTCTGTTTATTCATTCGGTCAACTTCGGCTTGTATCCTCGCACGAAGCTCCGAATTTTCTATCTGAGCGATCAAATCGTTAATTGCTGCCATTTGTGTTCTCCTTTTCGGTGGACGTTGCAACCGTAGGGCTGTTGTTAGGCTGAATACTATTAGCAAACTGTTCAGCTGCTTTCGCCCAAGCAAGCTGTCCCTTCATAATTTCCGTGTTTCGCTCTGCTTGCTGACTAAGTCCAACCGGATAGTACGGAGATTGAATAGTATCCCACGTAATCTTATCCTTGTAACCCAAATCAATTGCCATAAGCTCCAAAAGCTTGCACTGTTCCTTATATTGCTCTTGATACAGAATTTCGGGACGATATTTGTCAAAAAGCTTATGCCATTGCTGACATACAGCTTCGCTATTCGCAAACACTATGTCAATCGTGTTTAATGCGTCTACAGCAACGGGATTTGCCCATCCGGTCGCTCTATGTGTCATTAAACATTGAAAAATATTCATTTTATCCTTACGCTTTTCAGATCTGTTCTGTAAATGATGTCCCATCATAACAGAAACAACAGGAATAGCAATAACAGCAAGCGTATTAATAATTGTCATTACAATTTCAAAAGGTTCCATTTTTGTTCTCCTATGCTTTAACGAATTTCTGATTTGAACTCTTAGGCTTGTCGGGCATTGTCATTTTCAGTTTTCCATCAGCAACAAGCGGCGCTACAATTTGCGACATCACATGGTTTTTGGATTTGCCGACAAAAGCTACGATTTCCGCTCTGGTGCGGGGAGCAGAACAAAACTCCAAAAGTGAATCAGCAACAGGCATTGTTTCGGCAAACAATCCATTTTTCATAACCACCTTAAATTCGCCGTGGACAACGGAGAACAAAGGTGCAGGAAGTCCTGCGTTTGCAAACTCACTGCGCATAGTGGGAATGCCTGAATATCTGTTTTCAGTTACGTTCAAAAGCTCAAGCATATTAGCAAGCGCGGCGTTTCGTGTTTCGGGACGAACCTTACCAAGTGCATCGATAGATATCTTTCCGTACAGACCACCGCTGTTGATGATTTCCATGCGGTCGCGGTACATCTCAATGCGAATGGGAACATTTTCTGTATGAACACTGTAATCACGATGTACCAAAGCGTTAAGGATCGCTTCACGAACGGCCTTTATTGGATATTCGGGTTTGTCTGCTCGCTGTCCGTTATCGTTTATAATTGTCTTGGTGCGGCTGTTCTTACGAACAAATTCAACGGCTTCTTCAAGCATATCGGGAATTGCGCCGGTAATACGTTTGTTATCAATAAAACGCTCGCCGTCACTGCCAACCACGCCTTGCTCTGTCCCAGGGAGAGACACCGCAGTGATACAAAGCTGTGGGAAATAGCTTTGTGGATATTTCGAGAAGGTCATAAGTCCCGCAAGAGTGGGAATACCATCATTGGTGATGCCCATTAGCTCCAGGATTTCCTCTTCGGAAACATTGTCAGCAAGATTCTTTCTCTCGCTTTTAACTGCGGTTAGATATGCACTCATCCGCTTTCCATCGATCATATTGAGCTTGCCGTTTTCGACAATGCGAATATCATCACGAGTTCTCTTGCGGAATGCCTCGTAGCTGTATATTTCATATTCGCTCATCTGTTCATCGGATTCGCCAACACGCACATAAGAACCCTTGATACGACCTACACCCTTATAGAAAACAGGACGCTCGGAAATATCAACACCGGGAATTTCAGCAGATACAACAGTCATTCCATCAATATCGCAAACGGTAAATAATGCACGTACAGACGGTTCCATTTGCTTACATTGCTCGGTTACTTTTTTCTGAAGATCTTGAGCATCATACACGCCTTTTACTGCATAATTATCCCCTTCATCGACACCGAAGATGATAATACCGCCTTCATCTTGGTTGGAGAACGATGAAAGAGTATCAAATAATCGCGTAGGACAGCCTTGTGTAGCAGCTTTTAACTCAAGAGTTTGAGATTCTGCCTTTATATTCTTTATATCTAAAACGATTTTTTTGAGAGCTTCAGTTTGCATGAACGCTTCCTCCTTAAAGATACTGGCTTTATTATACACTATTTTGCTTCGGAAGGCAATAACTAACGATTGAAATATACGTGTTAACGAAAAAAGTTCAGAATTAACGATGTCGTTAATTCTAGTCGTTAATTCTGGTCGTTAGTTCTGGTCGTTAGTTCTGGTCGTTAATTCTGATCTTTAATTCTCAATTCATTCTTTGCACTTTTGATATGTGTGGTTGTAGTGAAATTTCCCCAAGATTTTTTGTAACACGATATAACACAGCACGTCCGGCAGTAATGTCTGACGTGCATTTATGAAGGAGGAGTTCAAATGAAGGAACCTTGCGCAAGATGAAGACGTGTAACAATACCAATGCAGCACACCCAAAGAGGACTATATCGCAATATCCGTATAGATGGAGAATGACCCATCTGATCTCGATAATATTTGCCCTTGGTAGCGTCCTGTGAGGGGAAAATTTCTGTTTGACTTTTTACTGCCCGGTGGTTATAATACAGAAAAAGGCATCTGCCAAAAAAGGAGCTGAGCTTTTCTGTGAAGGTCACAAAGATCGAAGCCTTGAGAGATAAAATACTGATATATGCCGACGTTGCCGGGGCGGTTACCGTGAGGGAGACCGTTGCAACGGTGGGACCCAACGAGCCAAGGGTGCTTTCGGAAAGAAGTGCCTTCCCGGAAAACGGGATCATTGGGCTGGAGCGGTTTTTCGGGGAGGCAGACGGGATCTACTCACGGTTTGAGGTGTTTTTCAACGGCGAGAAGCTTCCCGGGGTGTGCTACGTTACGGATATTTCCCCAGACGTACCGGAAAACACAATGCCCTACCCCACGGTGAACACCATAAAGACCCTTGCGGCACCGGCTTTTCTGAACGACGAGCTGAATATTCAACAGGGGCTTATGAACATCAGCATTGCACAGATCATGTCGTCCCGGGAGACGGAAGACACCATACCCTACGTGTTCAACGGAAAAACCTATTATTTCATCCGCTCTGCCGTTGAGGCAGTGGACGCGCAGATGAAAAGCGTTCCATTTACGACCATGATCCTGCTCAACGCCCCCAAGGGCTGGGGCTCACGGGAGGAAAAGGCCCTGCTTGACAAGGTCATCCACCCCCGGTTCGACTGGGATTTCCCCTCTGCGTTCATAAGCGCCTTCGACACCGAGCGGGAAGAGGGCTTTGGCTATTACGGCGCCTTCGTTGAGTTTCTTGCAGAGCGTTATACCCGTCCCGACGGAAAATACGGCCGTGCCGTTGGCGCGATCATCTCAAACGAGGTGAACAGCCAGTATATCTGGGGCAACGCCGGAGAGATGACGGCCGGGGACTATATGGAGGAATATACCCAGGCCATGCGCTTTGCCTGGATCTGCGGACAGAAGCACTGCAGCCATTTCCGTGTTTACATCTCCCTTGACCATTTCTGGTGCGGTGTGAACTTTTCGGCAAACGAGCCCAAACGCTATTACAGCGGACGGAGCCTTGTTGAGCTTTTGAACGACATTTCCCTTCGGGACGGCAACTTTGGCTGGGGCATTGCCCACCATCCCTACCCCGAAGACCTGAACTTCCCCGACTTCTGGAACGACCGTTCTCCCAGATTCGCTCTGGACACCTACAGGATCACCTTTAAAAATATCGAGGTTCTGGAGGCGTTTTTGGCCCAGGAGAGATATCTCTACCGGGGAAAGAGCCGCCGGGTAGTTTTCAGCGAACAGGGCTTTAACTCCCAGAACGGCCATTTTAAGGATATAACCGAAAAACAGGCCGCCGCCGCCTTTGTTCTGGCATATATGAAGTCCAGAAACATGGGTATCGTGGATCTCATGACCCACCACGCCTGCGTGGACAATCCTCACGAGTTCGGTCTGAACCTGGGCATTTTCCGCTACGACCCCACAAAGCCCTGCTGCGTCGGCGAGCCAAAGCCCATCTTAGAGTCCTTTATGGCAATGGATACCCCGGACGAGCCGCGTGTCGTCGAAAAAGCAAGGGCATTTATAGGCGAAGAGCTCTTCGATCTGATTTTGAATCCCCCGGAGATAGTCGGGGACGAAAACCGTGAAAACGTCCTTGGAAATGCTTAAAACAAAGCTATAAACAGAAAAGCCGAAATGTTCTCATGGAACGTTTCGGCTTTTCTGTTTGCTGTAATAAACAACCCCGGAATATGTACCGTCTTTGTTTAATCTCCGGTTTGCAATAAAACCGTCCTTTTTGAATCCCGCTTTTTCCATTACTCTGAATGACTGTACGTTGAGCTCGTTACAGGAGCACTCAACCAGATAATAGCCGCGGTTATTCAGTAAGTGATCGGCAACCGCTTCCAACGCTTCGGCGGCATAACCGTTGCCCCAGTAATTATACCTTACCGTATATCCGACGTTGCAATAGTTATGTTTCTTGACAACTGTATTAACGTCGATATTACCCACAACTTCACCTGTGTCTCTTAACTCCATAACCCACTTTTCATACTTGTTTTCGTCAGCTTCGCTTATCCATTCCCTGATGCATTCCAATTCTTCGTCCTTGGTCAAATCGGGATACTTAATGTATTTTGCCAGTCTTTCATCGGAAATGATCTCGTAAATGGCATCGATATCACTTTCTTTGTACCGTCTTAAAATAAGTCTTTCCGTTTCGATTCGTGGGCTTAGCATTTTTCTTTACTCCAAATCGGTTCGTTATACCTGAATGTTTGCAATATTATATCACCTGCAAGGTGAAAAGGCAAGTAACGGATGAATAATTGCGGCAGGGCAAGCCGAGCAGGCGAACACAGATGCTGAAAAATGGCACGTTGGCAAGCTCCACCGCATCAGTCTCGCTTCGTGATTGAGCCTGCGGTGAAGACCGAAGGGCTTCACTGCGCTCTTCAAGGGGAAGCCTTGCCAGAAACCTCCACCTTTCGGGGGAGGTGCCCCGAAGGGGCGGAGGGGGCACGGGAAGGGCGAATGAATAAGGAAAATTTACGGAATCCCCCCTTCCCCCCTTTAGACAAGGGGGGCGGATAATGAATAATTGCGGTAGGGGCGATTCACGAATCGCCCCGATTGTATATGTCGGGATGATACTTCAGACAGGCAGTTCATCTTGGTGCCCCAACACAAAGACCTCCCCCGTTAGCGTGTTCTCCGTTAAGGAGAACACGCAGTCAAATCCGTCTTCGACGGGTGAAATCCACCTCTGGTGGATGAAATCGCTTTCGCGATGAAATCCTGCTTCGCAGGGTTGTATTTAGACGGATTTGATTTCATCCAAGGGCTTGACCTTGGATTTCATCTGAACGAAGTGAAGATTTCATCGTTGCCGCGCAACGATTTCATTAATCCAACAGAAAAAGAGATAACATTTCGGCTACGAACCAATTTGTTATCTCTTTCTGTCATTATAAGGGTTTGGGCTTAGCCCATATTTGCGTTTGACTAGTCAAATGCGATGCTTGCACTTTGCTCAAAGCATAAATTCTCCGCTAAGAACATCACACGTTTTGGAGAGAGGTCTTGAAGCCTATTTCACCGCGCGGAGGATCTCGCCGATGTAGACGGTGTGGTAATCCTTTCCGGGGTAGTTTCGCCGGGCAATTTCCGGGTCGAGGAAGTTTTCTTCGGCCAGCCTGCCGACGTAGAGCTTTTTGCAGACGAGGGTCAGCCGCGCCTGGTCAAAGCAGAGGGCGCCGTCGTAAAAGCGGGGAGTGAGGCCGCTTAAGTGCATTTTGTCCATATCCCGGCCGCTTTTTGAGCCGCAGAGCTTTAAAAGATCCCGCTGTTCCTCGCTGAAGAAGGAGAGGGTGAATATCTCGTTTTCGTCCATGAACTTCTTTGTGTGGCGCTGGGGACGGACGTAGGCGGTGGCCACGTTTTTGTTCCAGAGCACGCCCATCTGACCCCAGCTGACGGTCATCATGTTAAAATTGCCGGGCTCACCTGCGCCGAGCAGCGCCCAATCGTTGCCGATAAGGTCAAAGGGATTTTCCTTAAGGTCTCTGCACTCGATAAATTTTGCCATGATCTTTATTCCTCTTTCAATTATATTGTAATTTCAACGAAGCCCTTTTGGCCGAACCTTTCGGCAAGGACGGTTTCCACGGGCAAAAGCTTTTCCGGGGGAGTGTCTGAGAGCTCCAGCTGGAACCATGCCAGATCCCGCCATGCGCCGAATTTTCTTCCTGCGCGGGAAAACCAGCCGCATTGCTCAAAGCCCAGCGCTTTGTGAAGGGCAAAGCTCGGCTCGTTTGGCACGGTCACCGCGGAAAACATATGGCAGACCCCCATTTTCCGGGAGAGGTCAAGAATTTCCCGGCAGAGCATTCTGCCAAGTCCCCGCCTTGAAAACTCCGGGTCAACGTAGACCGAAAGGTTTGCGCTGAAGCCGTAGGCGGCTCGTTCGGCGTGACGCGCGGCGTAGGCGTAGCCGACGATGCGGTCGCCCGAAAGGCAGACTATCCAGGGATAGCCGGAAGAGACGTGCTCTATCCTTTGGGCGAACTGCGCTTCGGTTGGAACTTCTATTTCAAAGGTGACCGTTGTATTTTCAATAAAGGGCGCGTAAACGTCAAGAATGCCCCGGGCATCCCCGGGGGATACGGGACGGAGAGTATAGGTCTGGGCGGACATTTTTTGTCTTGGGGCTCCTGTTTATCTTTATTTGGCTCACAGGGAAAAGTATACCACAGGCCGGGGTGGATGGCAAGGCTTTTTGAAGCTTTGCAAGGGAGAAAGTCTGCATCAAAGTTGTAAAATTTGCTCTCAGCGCCCTCTGTACCCCGGGGGATGGGGCGGGGCGCATTGACAAACTCGTGTTTGCTGTGGTAAAATAGGCTTGAATAATAATGAAAAAAGGAGGCTGAGCGGCTTGAAAAGAAACCTGACCAGGCTTTTGTGCGGCGTGATGGCATGCTGTATGGGTCTTTGTCTTTGCGCCGGGCTTTTAAGCGCCTACGGCGCCGGATCGGCAGAGGATCCGCTCATCACCTATTCCTATATGCAAAACAGGATCCTTCCCGGGCTGAAGGACCGCATGACGGAGGCTTTGTCGAAGCTCTTCCCTATCAAGGATCACGCCTCTGAGATAGAGGCTCTGGGAGAAGATGCGCTGGACGCATTATCCGACGTGAACGTTGCCGCAGGTGTGGCGGAAAAGCTTACCTCGGGCATGGACGTTATCGAGGGTCCCTCCGTGACGGATAACCGCGTGGTTCAGCTTGGCCTGCGCTACGGCATCTCCGCCGAGCCCGGCACCACCGTTACTGTGATCTCCGGCGAGGTTCATGCCGTTGCCGGGGATGAGGGCTCGGTGATACTCGTTGCCGAAGCCGCCGAGCGCTCCGGCGAAGCGTGGCTCCTGCCGGGAGACCGCTGTGTTGTCACGGAGAAGGGAAGAGTTTTCTTCACCTCCAAAGAGGGCGCAAAAGTCCTCGTTTCCGGACCTGCAAGCTTCAAAACGCCCCTTCTGGGCTACGTTGGCATAAAGGGAACTGCCGTTCCGGGCAATACCCTTTCTCCCGAGCTCTCCGTGGTGACCTCCGGGGGAGATATAGCTTACCGCTGGCTTCTGGACGGAAGGACCGTCTCTGAAGACAAGAATTACACAGTATCCTCCTCCGATGTGGGTGGAAAGCTCACCCTCGAGGTCATCGCCTCCGGCGACGGCTGCGGAAAGCTTGTCAGCGAGGCGGTTACCGTTGCAAAGGGCGCGGACGTCGTCCGTGTTTTCGGCGGTGCCAGATACGAGACCGCCTTTAAGTCCGCAGACGAGCTCAAGGCTCTCCTGGGCGTTGAAAAGTTTGACTGCATAGTCGTTGCCAGCGGCACGGAATTTGCCGACGCTCTTTCCGGCTGTTATCTGGCAAATCAGAAGAACGCTCCCATTCTTCTCGTGCGCCCCAACAACACCACGATCTCTCAGGTGAAGGCCTATATCAACGAAAATCTCAACCCCGGCGGAACGGTCTATCTTTTGGGCGGAACGGTTGCGGTACCCGCGTCCATGGAGTCGGGACTGGGAAGCTTTAACGTAAAGCGGCTTTCCGGCGCCGACCGCTACGGTACCAACCTTGCCATTCTGAAAGAGGCCGGTGTCACCGGCGGCGAGCTGCTGGTGTGCTCCGGTGCCAGCTTTGCGGACGGACTTTCCGTTTCGGCGGTGGACGCTCCCGTTCTTCTGGTGAAAAAGAGCCTTAGCGAAAGCCAGAAGGCCTTCCTTTCCGGCGGAAGCTTTGATAAGATCCACGTTATCGGCGGCAAGGTCGCTGTGAGCGAGGACGTTGAAAAGACGCTGAAGACCTACGGGGCCGTTGCCCGCGTCGGCGGCGCCACCAGATACGAGACCTCGGTTATGATCGCAGAGACGTTCTTCTCGGGTGCGGACAGCGTGGTTCTGGTCTACGGCGCCGACTTCCCGGACGGTCTTTCCGGAGGCTGTCTTGCCTCGGCAAAGAACGCCCCGCTTATTCTCACCTATAACGGAAAACAGGCTGCTGCCAAAAACTACGTGAGCTCAAGAGGCGTTACCGGGGGCTACGTTCTGGGCGGACCGGGTCTTATCAGCGACAGGACCGTGCGCGATATCTTTTCCCTGGGTGAAAACGGGACGATTGCTGTGAGGTAGCGGCCTGACCCGGTAAAAAATACTTGAAATATTGCCGTTTTCGATGTATAATAGAGTGTACTGCCGGGCCCGCGGGCAACCGGGGCTTTGAAAAACCGGATATGTCCTCTCGAAAACACAGAGCAAAATTTGAAACGGAGGCAGAGAATATATGAAGCTGTTGAATAAAAAAGGCTGTATCGAAGTAAAGGACGACGTTATTGCCGTTCTTGCAGGCTATGCCGCGCTGAACTGTCTCGGCGTTAAGGGTATGACCTCGAGAAATATCGGTGACGGTATCGTCAAGCTCTTAAAGGGTGACGATTTCCACCACGGTGTGAAGGTATCCGTTAACAAAGGCGGCGTGGACATTGAGCTCCACATTGCCGTTGACCACGGTGTTAACATGAGAACAGTCGCCCTTACCACCATGGACGAGGTGCGCTACGTCGTTGAAAAACAGACGGGCATCAAGGTTGGAAACATCAACGTCTTTGTGGATGCCATAACCGTTGCAGACGATATGCTGGAAGACTGATAACCGAACAGATTGGGAGTTGTATTAAAGTGAATCAGAAAATAGACGGCATCCTCTATAAGAAGATGCTGATGAATGCCGCGGCCAAGGTGGACGCGAAAAAACAGGCTCTTAACGACCTGAACGTTTTCCCCGTGCCCGACGGCGATACGGGAACCAATATGTCCATGACCCTTTCCTATTGCGCCCGTGAGCTCGAGCCCATGGACACCTCCAAAATAGGAAAGATCGCCGAAAAGTCCGGCTCCGCCCTTATCCGCGGTTCCCACGGTAACTCCGGCGTTATCACCTCCCTGCTCTTTGGCGGTATGTCCAAAAAGCTCAGGGAGCATTCCTCCGTCACCCAGGAAGAGTTTGCCGAGGCCATGAAGGCCGGCGTTGAAAAGGCCTACGCCGTTGTCAACAAGCCCGCCGAAGGCACCATTCTCACCGTTGCCCGCAAAACTGCCGAAGCCGCCGTTGAAAACGCCGGAAAAGCAGATCTCGAAACCTTCTTCAAGACTATAATCGCCGCCGCAAAGGCCGCTCTCGACCTCACTCCCACCCAGAACCCCGTGCTTGCAAAGGCCGGCGTTGTGGACGCCGGCGGCAAGGGCTACGTTTACATTCTCGATGGCATGGCCGCCGCTGTCAGAGGCGAAACTCTTGAGCTGGGCTCCGTGGAAGAGAGCTCCGGCGGATCTGTTTTCGATGCCTTTGAGACCGAAGACATCACCTTTGGCTACTGCACCGAGTTCATCATCGTCCGGGAAAACGACAAGGACTCTGCCATCATCCGCGAATTCCTGAGCGGCATCGGCGACAGCCTTGTGCTTGTGGACGACGAGGGCATGATAAAGATCCACGTTCACACCAACAACCCCGGCAAGGCCCTTGAAGAGGCCATTACCTACGGCGCTCTCACCTCCATCAAGATCGAGAATATGCGCCAGCAGCACACCGAAAAGGTCTTCTCCGCCGAAGAGGCCGAGAACGCCAGAAAGGCCGAAAACGGCCCCGTTGAGCCCACCAAGGAGTTTGGCTTTGTGGCAGTTGCCGCAGGTCAGGGCGTTATGCAGGTCTTCCGGGATCTTGGCGCAGACAATATGGTGGAAGGCGGCCAGACAATGAACCCCTCCACCGAGGATATTCTCGCCGCCGTCAACCGCACCCCTGCGAACACCGTTTTCGTGCTCCCCAACAACAAGAATATCATCATGGCCGCCCAGCAGGCCGCCGAGCTTACCGAGCGCAGAGTCATCGTTATCCCCACCAAGACCGTTCCCCAGGGTCTCACCGCAATGATGAACTTTGACGGCAGCGCCTCTGCCGAGGACAACGAAGCCGCCATGACCGAATCCCTTTCCTCCGTACGCACCGGTCACGTCACCTACGCCGCCCGTGACTCTGAGTTCGACGGAATGGCCTTCAAGGCCGGGGACTATCTTGCCATGGCCGACGGAAAGTTCTCCGCCACAGGCAGGGATTTTGAAGAGGTCGTCACAAAGCTTGCCGAAGACCTCGGCGTTGCCTCCTCCGAGGTGGTCACGGTCTTCTCCGGCGAAGGTGCCGACGCTATTCTCAACGGTACTCTCGAGCGCATTTTCAACGACGCTTCTTCCGGCATGGCTGATGTCAGTATCATCGAAGGCGGACAGCCCGTTTACTACTACATCATCGGCGCTGAATAAGCAACAAATCACCGAGCCGGCCCATGGCCGGCTCTTTGAATAGGATCGGCAATGGACGAAAACAGTATTTTAAACCGGGACGTACGTTACGTAAAGGGTATAGGCGAGTCAAAAGCCAAAAAGCTTGCCTCACTTGGCATCCGCACCGTGGGGGACATGCTGACTTATTACCCCCGGGACTACGAGGACAGACGGAAGATCTTTGAAATAGACGAGCTTCACAACGGAATGGCTGCCCAGTTCCGGGCGATGGTCATCGGCAGGGTCATAACCTCTGCCCTTCCCGGAGGAAGACATATCACAAAAGCTGCCGCCGCGGACGATTCCGGGGCGTTACAGCTTGTGTTCTTCAACCAGCCCTATCTGTCAAAAAGTCTCGTCCCCGGAAAAGAATATATGTTTTTTGGCAAGATCACACTTTACCAGGGCGTACTCACCGCCGTCTCTCCTGAGCACGAGGAGATAAAGCCCGGAGTTGAGCCCGTGGGAAGGATACTTCCCGTTTACCGCCTCACGGCAGGTGTGAACCGAAAGCTGATAATGAACTCCGTTTCGTCAGTGTGGGACGTATGTGCCACGGAGCTGAAAGACCCGCTTCCCCCGGCGCTGGTTGAAAAATACGGACTTATGGAATATGCCCGGGCGGTGCGGAATATACATCTTCCAAACGACCCGGAGGAGCTTGACGCCGCACGGCGGAGAATGATCTTCACGGAGCTTCTGACCCTCAGCCTTGGGCTGGGTCTGCTCAGAGGCAAGCGCGAGGCGGCTCAGGGTAAGGTGATACCCCCCTGCCGCCCGGAGGAGTTTTTCGGGGCGCTGGGCTTTGAGCCCACGGGGGCCCAGAAGCGTGTTGTCGGCGCAATACTGCGTGACATGGCCTCCGGAGAGCGAATGAACCGCCTGGTTCAGGGAGACGTTGGCTCCGGCAAGACCGCCGTTGCCGCCGCGGCATGCTGGGCGGTTATGAAAAACGGCGGACAGGCCGCCCTTATGGCTCCCACGGAGGTGCTGGCTTCCCAGCATTACGCATCCCTTTCCCCCATTATGGAGCGCTTCGGAATAAAGACGGCTCTGCTTCTGGGCAAGACTAAGGCCGCCGAAAGACGGCGCATTCTTGCCGGACTTGCCTCGGGGGAGATCGGCTTTGCAATTGGAACCCACGCCCTGTTTACCGGGGATGTGAGCTTTTTCGACCTCGACCTTGTGGTGTGTGACGAGCAGCAGCGCTTTGGCGTTGACCAGCGGGCAAAGCTTGTGTCCAAGGGCGGCGAGCCCCACGTGCTGGTTATGAGCGCCACGCCAATTCCCCGGACGCTGAGCCTTGTGCTCTACGGGGATCTGGACGTTTCCGTTATAGACGAGCTTCCCCCGGGCAGAAAGCCCATTGCGACCTACGTTGTGGGGGAAAGTATGCGCAAAAGGATCGAGGCCTTCGTGCGCAAACAGGTGGCCCTTGGCCGCCAGGTTTACATAGTCTGCCCCGCCATTGACGAGGACGATACCGACGAGCTGAAAAGCGTGAGCGAATACGCCAACAGCCTGGCTTCTTCGGTATACGGCGATCTTCGGGTGGGCGTTCTCCACGGCAGAATGAAGCCTGCCCAGAAGGACGCCGCCATGGAGGCTTTCCGGCGGGGGGATGCGGACATTTTGGTGTCCACAACCGTAATTGAAGTTGGCGTGGACAACCCAAACGCCAGCCTTATGGTAATAGAAAACGCCGAGCGCTTCGGCCTCAGCCAGCTCCACCAGCTTCGCGGCCGGGTGGGCAGAGGCAGTGCGGAGTCCTTCTGCGTGCTGATGACGGACAAGACCGGCTCAGAGCGGCTCAAAGCTCTTGCCGGGACGAACGACGGCTTTAAGATCGCCGAAAAGGACCTTGAGCTTCGGGGACCCGGCGAGTTTTTCGGAAGCCGCCAGTCCGGTGTTCCGGGGCTGAGACTTGCAAGCCTCACCGGGGATATGTCCCTGCTGAAAAGCGCAAGCCATGAGGCCAACGCCATATTAAAGGCAGACCCCGGACTTTGCGCGGAGGAAAACTCCGGCCTTGGGGAGCTTGTCTCCGGCTTTTTTGCAGGCGGTGTGGGTAACCGCTTTAACTGACCGCCGAAGGTGTTTTCGGTCAGTGTTCTTCCAAAGGGAGGTTTGTGTTCCTTGCTCAAGCTTGAAAACGTATGCAAGACTTATCCGAAAAAGAAAAAGCCCGCAGTTGACGGGCTCAGCTTTGAGGTTGCCCCGGGGGAGGTCTTTGCGCTGGTGGGCCCCAAAAACGCAGGGCTTTCAACCGTTGCAAAGATGATCGCCGGGGTCACCGCGCCGGACAGCGGAATTATAACCGTCCGGGGCAAAAACAATGCCGACTGGCCTGTGAACTGCCGCAGATATCAGGGCTACGTTCCGGAGATCCCCAGAGTTTACCGCTGGATGGACAGGGAAAAATGGCTGGACTTCACAGCCGACGTTTACGGGCTCACCCCAAAAGAGAAAAAAGATGCCCTTGCCAAATACAAGCCCATGTTCCGCCTTCGCACCATAGAGGGGCGGTTTTCCGGCTATTCCGCAGAGGAGCTCCAGCGGGTCATGCTGGTCTCGGCGCTTATGTCCGAGCCATGGCTTTTGGTGATGGATAAGCCCTTCGTGCCCCTTGGGCAGGAGATGCGCCTTGCTCTGGCAGAGGAGTGCCGCAACCGGGCAAAAAGCGGAAAGTCCGTCTTTTTCACCGCAAACACCCTTGCCCAGGCGGCTATCTGCGCCGACCGTATCGGCATTATGTACGGGGGAAGACTGATCTCCGTCGGCACCGCAGAACAGCTTCGTGCCCGGTGGGCGGAGCCCTTTGCCGGAACGGAGCTTGAGCCTATTCTCGCAGAGGCTCCGGAGGAATGATATGAGAGATTTTATTACTTTATATAAGGCCCTTCTTTTCGGCCATCTGGGGCTGGACAGCCTTTCGGACGGCGGCGGTAAATTCAAACGGCTTGCCGCTGCTTTCTTTGCGGCGGTATTCGTCGTGTTCTTTGTGATAACCCAGGTATGGCTTTTCGTGCCGATCGTCTCCGCCGCCGCAGAGATGGAATATCCCGGGCTTTCCGTTGAGCTTGCGGTCATGGTTTCCGTTGTTCCGGGACTGTTGTTTGGGTTCTTTGCCCTGATACGCACCCTTCTCTTTGCGGGGGATATTGCCCTTCTTGCCCCCCTGCCTGTGAAGCGAACCTGTATTTTCCGCTCCAAGCTGGCCTACGTTTACACCGTTGTCTTCCTTGCCGTGAGCGGCGTGCTGGTTCCCTCTTTCATTATCTACAGTGTGTCCTGCAAAGCGGGGATATTTTTCTGGCTTCGGGGGATCGCCGTCATGGTGGGTCTGCCGATGATCATTCTCGGGGTCCTGTCCGTGATATCCGTGCCCGTGGTTTTGCTTTCGGGCAACGGAAAACGGCTGACCGCCTTTTCAAAATATGCGGGCAGGCTTGTGCTTCCCCTTATGGATGCGGGGCTGGCGGTTGCCTGTATGACCGTGGGAGCCCCCGGGGATTTCCTTGGGGAAAACTGGGCTGTGATAAAGTCCTGGTCCGTGCCGCCGCTCAGCTGGGCAAGCCTCTCCGTTTTCAGCGGAGGCATGACCTCTGCCATAACCATGCTTTTGTTCGCGGCAACGGTGCTTGTGTGCGTGCCGGTTGCAGGGGCGATATTGCGCCGTCTGTTCGTGCGGAGAGTTTCCCGCGTGCTGTCCACCGCCCAGGATCGGGCAATGAGATAAATAATCTGTTTTAAGGAGCTTTTTACATGACCGGTGAAGAGCGCTTGAGCCTGGCTGAAAAACGCCTTGGCACTTATCCGAGATTTTCTGCCGTTCCGGGAACGGAAAACGTTTCTGCACTGCTGGGCGCCATGGGCGACCCCCACAAAAAAATGCGCTACGTCCACGTTGCGGGCACCAACGGCAAGGGCAGTACCACCTCGATGATAGCCACCGCCCTTACCGCCGCAGGCTACCGCACGGGGCTTTACACCTCTCCCTCGGTGGAGAGGCTGACCGAACGGGTGTGCATAGACATGGCCGAGGCGGACAGCGGCGATTTTGCCTCTGCGCTGGATCTTGCAATGGACTCCGCAGACCGCAAGGGAATAAGCCCTGCTCAGTTTGACCTGCTCACCGCCGCAGCCTTTTACCTTTTTGAAAAGTCCGGCTGTGAGATAGTCTGCGCCGAGGTCGGTCTTGGGGGCAGGCTGGATGCGACCAACGTTATAGAAAACACGGAGGTGGCGGTGATAACCTCCATCTCTGCCGACCACGTGGCTCAGCTGGGAAGCGACCTTGGGGGGATCGCAAGGGAAAAATGCGGGATCCTTAAAGGGGGCTGTCCCGTTGTGGTGTACCCCTGTCAGCCCCAAGAGGCGATGAACGCCATTTGTGCCTGTGCAAAGGCGGAGAAAAGCGAGCTCGTCATGCCGGATCTTGCCGCATTGACCGACGAAAAGCCAGGGGCATTTGGTACGGAATTTGTTTACAGAGGCGTTGGGTATAAGCTCAATATGCCGGGAAGGCATTTCGTTATGAACGCGATCACGGCCATAGAGGCAATGAAGGTTCTCGCCCGTCGGGGCCTTAAGCTCACGGATGAGCATACCGTCCGCGGAGTTGCCGCCGCACCCCTTACGGGAAGACTTCAGACCCTTCTGGAGGATCCGGTGATACTTGCCGACGGAGCGCACAACCCCGACGCGGCGCAAAAGCTCTGCCGGGCAATTTCGGAGCTGTTTGGAGACAGGCGGATAATAACCGTTATGGGAATGTATTCCGACAAGGACTACGTTCCCTGTGTTGAGGCGGTTGCGGAGCTCAGCGACGTGTTTCTGGCCACCGAGCCAGACGGATCAAGGGCGCGGAGCGCCGTTGACATCTGGTCTGCGGCAAGGGGGAGGGCAAAGAGCGCCTATATCTGCCCCTCGGTGCGGTCTGCCATCGTCCAGGCGGTGTCCTTCCGGCGACCGGGGGACGTTATAATCTGCTGCGGCTCCTTCGGGCTGGCCGGAGCCGCAAAAAAGGCTTTGGCAAAATACGGGCCGTACATTTCCCAATTCACCAAATAGCGACATAGAAAAGTTATAGAATAGAGCGTAAGGATAAAAAACGTCCTTCGCTCTATTTTTTGTTTTTGGAGGGATAATAACTTGATCGTGGATTTCAGCATAGGCTCCCGTGGGGCGCTCGTCACACTTTCCGGAGAGCTTGACCACCACTGCGCCTCGGGAACGCTTCGGGAGATACAGCGCTTTCTTGATGCGGAGCTTCCCGGCGCGCTGACGGTTGACATGAAGGGGGTTGCCTTTATGGACAGCTCGGGAATTGCCCTTATAAATACGCTTCGGAGAAGACAGGGGAGCATCGGTGGAAGCTTTGAGATAACGAACATACAGCGACAGCCCATGCGTGTGCTGGGGGGAGCGGGACTTACGCACCTTGCCGCTCCGCTGAGACCCGTAAAGTGAAAAAGAGAGGAAGAAAAACAATGAACAAATCGCCCAAGACCAGGCTTGAGCTTCCGGCAGAGTCCCGGAACGAGAGCTTTGCCAGAGTGTTTGCCGCAAGCTACGCCGCAAGGCTCGACCCCACCCTTGAGGAACTGGCGGATATCCGCACGGTTATCAGCGAGGCGGTCACAAACGCCGTTGTCCACGCATACCCCGGAAAAAAGGGGACGGTACATATAACCGCGCAGGTTCTTGACGGGGATACCCTTGAGTTCACCGTTAAGGACAGAGGAACCGGCATTGAGGACGTGGCCCGGGCAATGGAGCCCATGTTCACCACCGGAGGAGAGGAGCGCTCCGGAATGGGCTTTACGATCATGCAGAGCTTCACCGACAAAGTAACGGTCACCTCAAAGCCGGGCAAGGGGACGGTTGTGAAGCTGAGAAAAAGAATACGGGGCAAGCTGTGACCCACCGTGAGGAGCTTCTTTTCCGTGCGGCCAAAGGAGACAGGCGTGCCGAGGGGGAGCTTTTGGAACTGAACGGCGGACTCATCCGGGCGGTGGCGAGGCGTTTTTCGGCGGTGTGCGCCGGAAGGGGCATTGAGGAGGCGGACCTGTTTCAGCTTGCCTCCATAGGCTTCATCAAGGCTGTGAGAAATTTTGACCTTGACTCGGGCTATGCCCTGTCCACCTACGCCGTGCCGAAAATGATGGGGGAGATACGGCGCTTTCTCCGGGACGACGGGCTTATCCGTGTGGGCAGGACGGCAAAGGAACGGGCGGCAAAGCTGGCCGCCGGAAGAGAAAAGCTGGCCCTTGCTTTGGGACGGGAGCCCACGGTCTCGGAGCTGGCGGGAGAGCTCGGACTCGAGCCCGAAGAGATAGCCGAGGCTCTCGAGGCGATCCCGGCGCTGGACGGAAATATTGGTGATCTTGACTCCCTTGGCTGCGGTGAGCCGGGACAGGAGGAGACTGTGGTTGAAAGGCTTGCCCTGCGGGGGGCTGTGAGCACACTTTCGGGACGGGACCGGGTGCTGCTTGAGCTTAGGTACCGCCGGGGGCTCACACAGGCAAAAACTGCCGGTGTGCTGGGCATGACCCAGGTGCAGGTCTCCCGGGCGGAGAAAAAAGCCATCGCCGCCCTTAAAACTGCCCTTGGGGAAGGGTAAAAGCTGTGTTTTTGTCTTGCATTCCGGGGGTGATAGTGTATAATAGTAATTACAGATCACAAGCCCGGAGGTGTTTTAATCCCGTGAAGCATTCATCTTTCACCCCCGCCGGGGGAGCCGCCCTTTTTACCGGAAAATATGAGATAAACAAAGTCTGCTCTCTGCCGAGCCCCGAAGGCTTTGAGATAGAGCTTTTCTCCGACGGCAGTGCGGTGCTCTTTGCCGCTGCGCCCAGAGCGGAAAAATACGCCCTTTCCCAGGCGAAAAAAATGACGGGCAAGGAGCTGCCCTGCGGAAAATACGCCTTTGTCCCGGAGTTTGCCGTGAGGGGGATCATCGAGGGCTTTTACGGAAACCCCTGGACGGTTGACGAGCGCAGACGGCTTTTATCGGCGCTGTCGGACAGGGGAATGAACAGCTATTTCTACGGCCCCAAGGACGACCCCTTCCACCGTGACCGCTGGGACGAGCTCTACGGAGAAAACGATGCGGACACTCTGAAGACGCTGATATCCATTGCCGGGGAAAACCTTATGGACTTCCGCTATATGCTGGCGCCGGGGCTTTCCATACGCTATTCCTCTTCCGAAGACCGGGAAAAGCTCCATGCAAAATACGCCCAGGTCATGGGCTTTGGTGTGAAGAAATTCGGACTTTTGCTTGACGATCTTGAAAGCGCCCAGCTTTACGAGGAGGACGCGAGGGTCTATCCCCGTCAGGTGGATGCCCATATCGACCTTGTAAACGATGTTTACGATCATATCACCGGCCTTGACAAAGATGCCTCGCTGATCGTCTGCCCCACCCAGTATTGGGGAAGGACGAACCAGGAATATCTCACCGCCCTTGGCCGGGGCATTCGCCCGGGGTGCGAGCTGTTTTACACGGGACCCTATATCTGCTCCGACGAGCTTACCTGCGATTTTGCCCGGCAGTTTTACGCCGACACCGGCAAAAAGCTTATCTGGTGGGACAATTACCCCGTTAACGACATGGAGATGGTGGACGAGCTCCATCTCCGTCCCGTATCCGGCAGGGAAAAGGGGCTTGGAAAGTGCTGTGAGGGGCTTGTTTCAAATCCCATGGAGCTGGCCGAGAGCTCGCTGGTGCCTCTGCTCACCGTTGCGGACTACCTTTGGAACAGCTCAGCCTACGACCCGGCGGAGAGCCGGAGCGAAGCTTTGGCTCAGGTGTGCCCGGGATACGAAAAAGAGGTCTGCGTTTTGAGCGAGCTTTGCTACAAGTCCTGTCTTGAGCGGGAGGGTCACCATTTTGAGTTTGCCCGTCCCCGGGGAGAAAATCCGGACTTTGAAAGGGCGCTTTCCGCCGGGGCTTATCCCCTGTGGCAATATCTGTCCTTCTGTCTTACCTCGCTGGAAAAGCTCTCCCGTTCCGGGCTGAAGCTTGTGCGGGAGTGTGAACGGTGGATAAACACCGCGAAGAAATTCTGCCGCGGAGGCATTGCCCTTCTCGAAAGAGGAGAGGGAGAGCTTCTGAGGGCTTACCTCTACGAAAACGAGGATATAATGAAGAGGGAGGCCAGACGGCTTCTTGACATATTTGAAAAACAGAGTAAAATATAATATGAAGAGCGTCTGCCCTTTACTTAACATTTTCCGGGAGGTAATTTGATTTATGGAATACTATACCGTACACATCGGAGGCCTTGAGAGACAGCTTCCCATTGTTCCCATCACCGAAAAGCTCTCTATTGCGGCCTTTGTTATCTTTGGCGATACCGAGGTGGTAGAGCCCTGCGCCCGTGCCCTGGCTGAAAAGCTTCCCCCTGTGGACTATCTCATCACCGCCGAGGCAAAGAGCATTCCCCTTATCTACGAAATGGCAAAGGTTATGAACATGCCCCGGTACATCATTGCCAGAAAATCCGTCAAGGGTTATATGTCGAAGCCCATTATCACAAAGGTGAACTCCATAACCACCAAGGGCGAGCAGATACTCTGCCTTGACGAGGAGGATTCTCTTCGCATAAAGGGCAAGCGCATCGCCATTATCGACGACGTTATCTCCACCGGCGCTTCCCTTACCGCCATTGAACAGCTCGTTACCGAGGCCGGAGGCGAGATCGTCGCCCGCGCCGCCATCCTCACCGAGGGCGATTCCAACGACCGGGACGACATTATTGCCCTGGATAAGATCCCCCTGTTTTTCAAGGACTGAGGCGTCCCCTTTAGCACACTAAAATTTATGTGAAAATTCAGAGGATGGGCCGTGTATTTGGTCAATTCTCTGAATTTTTGTTTGGGAAGCAAATTAGGTCTTGAATTTGAAATTTATAGGAGTATAATATTTCCGATAAACCCGATAATATCAACCACAATCCATGAAAGAAGGAAGATAATAATGGCACTTACCAACGAATATCTTGCCGGCGTTTACGAAGACGTTAAAAAGCGTAACCCCGGTGAAAGTGAGTTTCTTCAGGCAGTTTACGAGGTTCTCGACTCTCTCCAGCCCATTGCTGAAAAGAGAAAGGACTTTGTTGACGCCGGCGTTTTCGAGCGTATCGTAGAGCCCGAAAGATGCATTTCCTTCCGCGTCAGCTGGGTGGACGATGCCGGCAAGGTCAGAGTCAACCGCGGCTACCGCGTCCAGTTCAACTCCGCCATCGGCCCCTACAAGGGCGGCATCCGCTTTAACCCCACCGTCTGCGCCTCTGAGATCAAGTTCCTGGGCTTTGAGCAGACCTTTAAGAACAGCCTTACCGGCCTGCCCATGGGCGGCGGCAAGGGCGGCGCCGACTTTGATCCCAAGGGTAAGAGCGACGGCGAGATCATGCGCTTCTGCCAGAGCTTTATGACCGAGCTTGCCAAGCACATCGGCCCCGACACCGACGTTCCCGCCGGCGACAAGGGCGTTGGCTCCAGAGAGATCGGCTATATGTTCGGCCAGTACAAGCGCCTTCAGAACGAGTATACCGGCGTTCTCACCGGCAAGAGCATCTACTCCGGCGGCTCTCTTGCCAGAACCGAAGCCACCGGCTACGGCCTGTGCTACTTCGTTCAGGAAATGCTCGCCTCCCGCGGCACCAGCTTCGAGGGCAAGACCGTCGTCGTCTCCGCTTCCGGCAACGTTGCCATCTTCGCCTGCGAAAAGGCCACCCAGCTGGGCGGCAAGGTCGTTGCAATGAGCGACTCCAACGGCTACATCTACGATGCCAACGGCATCAACCTTGACGTTGTCAAGCAGATCAAGCTGGTTGAAAGAGGACGTATCAAGGAATACGCAGAATGCGTTCCCGGCTCTGTCTACACCGAGGGCTGCTCCGGCATCTGGACCATCCCCTGCGATATCGCACTTCCCTGCGGCACTCAGAACGAGATCGACGAAGCCAGCGCCAAGACTCTTATCGCCAACGGCTGCTGGTGCGTTGGCGAAGGCGCCAATATGCCCTCCACTCTCGAGGCCATCGAGGTCTTCCGTGAGTCCGGCATCCTCTTCGGACCTGCCAAGGCTGCCAACGCCGGCGGTGTTTCCGTCTCCGGTCTTGAGATGACCCAGAACAGCACCCGTCTCCCCTGGAGCTTCGAAGAAGTCGACGCAAAGCTTCTGGACATCATGAAGAATATCTACAAGAACGCCTACGCCGCATCCGTAGAGATGGGCCGTCCCGGCGACCTTGTTGTTGGCGCCAACGTTGCCGGCTTCCTTAAGGTCGCAAACGCCATGGTCTGGCAGGGCGTTGCATACTAAAAAAACGGAATATTCTCTCTCAAGCCCCAAATTTTCGGATTTGGGGCTTGATTTGTCTGTATGAGGAATGGTATAATCCAAACAGAACAGGATAACGAGATAAACAGGTAAGGAGCTAATTATGGTCTGTTATAACGACGTTCAGAATCCCGGCGAGGTTGCCGCCTTCGGTCAGGGAGAAAACCTTGTATTCCGCGACGCCCACGATGCCGTCTTTGACCTTTACCAGTGCACTTCTGCTCCGGGCGAGCCCTTCCGCCGGGTTCCGGCTGAGGTGGCAGACAACACAAACGAGGGTGTTGCCTGGCTTGCCCGCCACACCTCCGGCATACGTCTGAGGATAAAGACCGATTCCGCCCGAATTGCCCTGAAGGCAGATCTGGGGGGCATCGACCTTATGTACCATATGCCCATCACCGGCTCTGCCGGGTTTGATATTTTCCTTTGGGAAAAGGGGAAACAGAGTTTTGTTGCCGGTCTGGCCCCGGCCTGTGTCTGTAAGGAAATCTGCGGCATTCACGATTTCGGTGAGAAGAAGGTGCGGGATATCGTTATCAACTTCCCCCTTTACAACTGTGTGAAGTCCCTTTCCGTGGGTCTGGAGGCTGATGCCCAGGTTCTCGCCCCGGCAAAGTACCGTCCCATTGCCCCGGTGCTCTACTACGGCTCGTCCATAACCCAGGGGGGATGCGCCTCCCGTCCCGGCAACGCCTACCAGAGCATGATCTCCCGCAGGTTTGACCTTGACTTTATCAATATGGGCTTTTCCGGAAGCGCCCGGGGAGAGGATATCATGACCGACTGGCTCATCTCCTTCGAGCCCTCCGTCTTCGTCTGCGACTACGACCACAACGCCCCCGACGCGGAGCATCTTGAAAAGACCCACTACAGACTCTATTCAAAATACCGCGCCGCCCATCCCGAAACTCCCATCATCTTCGTCACCAAGCCAGACTTCGACAGCGACCCAGACGGAAACGACCGCCGTCGGGCGGTTATCCGCGCGACTTACGAAAAAGCCCTTGCCGAAGGTGACACAAGGGTCACCTTCATAGACGGCGAGACCCTTTTCGGGGACGAGGACAGGGGAGCCTGCACCGTGGACGGCTGTCACCCCACGGACCTTGGCTTCTGGCGTATGTCCCGGGTGATAGGCGACGCCGTCGGGAAAGCTCTTAGAATTCTTTGAGACTGAGGGGAAACTATGGCTAGAAATGTAACGGTTGAGATAAACTACAGCTCAGGTACGAAAATGCTCCGGGGTTTTCCGGAATTTCACCGCCTTGGCATAGTCAGCCCAAACGGGGAGTCTTCCCCCTTTTTGTGGAAGGGCAGGCTCATGCGGCTTGAGCTCTCCGACCCCTCAAGGGGAACGGATGCTCAGGCTGTCACAAGGGCAGTTATCCGGGAGCGGGACACGGGAAAGATCGTGTCGGTATTTGGTGAGGGCTGTTATTACTACTCCCTCTACACCGAGGGGGAAAAGGTATTCGTTCTCGGCACCAAAAGCCTTCCCGGAATACTTGCAGGGGAGACCGTTGTGCTCTACGAATCTTCGGATCTGGTCTCATGGAGCGAGAGAGAGCTTCTCTCGAACCCCGGATGGAAGTATTACAACACCGCCCTGACGCGCGGACCGGAGGGATATGTGCTGCTCCTTGAGGCCTCCGAGCCCCGGGAGTTTGTGGGGGAGAAGCCCTTTACCTTCTTCTTTGCCACCTCGCCGGACATGGTCAGCTGGACCTTTACGGATTACAGCCTTGGCTTTTCTCCGAACAGGTATATGGGCGGCCCGTGGATGAGATGGAGCGGAGGGTATTACTACGTTATCTCCGTCACCGAGCTTCCCTGCGCGCGATATTCAAACTATATCTACCGCACAAAGGATCTCGTCACGTGGGAGGTGGGGTATTACAACCCGATCTTAAGCCCCTGTGAGGAGGACAGAAAGCTGGCCCCCCACGGGGCGGATATTACACCGGAGATGGAAGCGGAGATCAAAACCGGATTTCTCTCCAGCTCCAGCGATATGGACATGTGCGATGCTCCCTGGGGAGGAACTCTGTTTACCTACAACGTGGGAAACCAGCTTGGGTTTTATTTCATGTGCGAGGCAACCAGTCCCCTCGGGGTGGACGAGTTCCTTGCCGCCAACTTTGAATAGGACGGTTTTTGGAGAAAATAATGCATTTTTGCCCTGAGAGAGGTCAATTTTCCGTTGATTGTTTTGTTGACAGCCCTAAGGGCAATATGTTATAATTGCCACCGTGGAAAATTTTTTGCGCCATGACGGGAATAAGCACGGGATCCCTTCCGCCACAGAAAGCCGGTATTTTTTGCTGAGAGCCGGCGCGGACAGGCCGGTGCAGGCCACCCCCGAGCGCCGGGGTCCCCCATTCGTTAACGGGGGCAATAAATGAAGGCCCTCCGGGTTTTGAGTCCGGCGGGTAAAATCAGGGTGGTACCGCGTGCAAAACGCCCCTGTTGCCAGGGGAGCTTTGCACGCTTTTTTTGTGCACGCGCCCCGGAAAAACATGAAAATTTTATTTTAAGGAAGTATGTAAAAATGCAAAGCATGGGTCTTAACGAGATCAGAGACAAGTATCTCTCCTTTTTCGAGAGCAAGGGGCACCTCCGTCTGCCCAGCTTTTCGCTCATTCCCCAGAACGAAAAGTCCCTTCTTCTTATCAACGCGGGCATGGCTCCCATGAAGCCCTGGTTCTCCGGCGAGCAGACTCCTCCCCGTCGCCGGGTCACCACCTGCCAGAAGTGCATCCGCACTCCCGACATCGAGCGAGTCGGCCGCACCGCCCGTCACGGCACCTTCTTTGAGATGCTGGGCAACTTCTCCTTCGGCGACTATTTCAAGCACGAGGCAACTGCCTGGGCATGGGAATTCTGCACCAAGGTCATGGAGCTCCCCGCCGACAGACTCTACGTTTCCGTTTACCTTGACGACGACGAAGCCTGGGACATCTGGACCAAGGAAATCGGCGTTCCCGAGGATCACATGGTCCGATTCGGCAAAGAGGACAACTTCTGGGAGATCGGCGCCGGTCCCTGCGGCCCCTGCTCCGAGATCTACTTCGACCGCGGCGAGGAGTTCGGCTGCGGCAAGCCCGACTGCAAGGTCGGCTGTGACTGCGACAGATACGTTGAGTTCTGGAACCTTGTTTTCACCCAGTT
This sequence comes from Oscillospiraceae bacterium, assembly GCA_015067715.1. Classification (GTDB taxonomy): domain Bacteria; phylum Bacillota; class Clostridia; order Oscillospirales; family QAMX01; genus SIG499. Next base: position 26,703 of record SVLY01000010.1, read on the forward strand.
CAACAACGACGGCAACAACAACTATACCACTCTTCCCCAGAAAAATATCGATACCGGCATGGGTCTTGAGCGTCTGGCCTGCATTATGCAGGGCGTGAGCAATATCTTCGAGGTGGACACCATCCGCAACACCATGAAGCACGTCACCGCCATCGCCGGAAAGGAATATCACTGCGACGAAAAGACCGACATCTCCCTCCGCGTTGTCACCGACCACATCCGCTCCACCACCATGCTGGTCAGCGACGGTGTTCTGCCCTCCAACGAGGGTCGCGGCTACGTTCTGCGCCGTCTGCTCCGCCGCGCCGCCCGTCACGGCCGTCTCCTTGGCATAACCGAGCCCTTCCTCTATAAGGTCGCCTCCACCGTTATCTCCGAGAGCGCTTCCGCTTACCCTGAGCTCAAGGAAAAGGAGGACTATATCGTCCGCGTTATCCGCACCGAGGAAGAGCGTTTTGCCACCACCATCGACGCAGGTCTTGGCATCTTCGGCGAAATGCTTGAGCGCACCCGCGCCGAGGGCAAGGAAGTCTTCTCCGGCGACGACGCTTTCCGCCTTTACGACACCTACGGCTTCCCCGTTGACCTCACCATCGAGCTTCTGGACGAGGCCGGCATCGCTCTTGACCGCCAGGAGTTTGACGCTCTTATGACTGAGCAGAAGGAGCGCTCCCGCGCCGCAACCGCCGCCGCAGGCGACTTCGGCTGGGCAGGACAGGGCACTGCGGGCATCGAAAAAGAGACCGACTTCGTGGGCTACACCGAAAAGAAGTGCGATGCCGAGATCACCTTCATCATTGCCGACGGCGAGAGCCGCGGAAGCATCACCGCAGGTGACGAGGCTGTTCTGGTTCTGGACCGCACTCCCTTCTACGCCGAAAGCGGCGGCCAGGTGAGCGACATGGGCGTTATCACCGGCGAAAACGGCTCCGTCTTCGAGGTCACCTCCGTCCGCAAGACTGCCGACAAGAAGTGGCTCCACAGCGGCCGCGTGATCTCCGGAGGATTCGGCGTTTCCAACAAGGTCAATGCCGCCATCGACGTTGTCCGCCGCGCCGCAGTTTCCCGCGCCCACTCTTCAACCCACCTGCTCCAGGGTGCTCTGAGACAGGTTCTCGGCTCCCACGTCAACCAGGCCGGCTCCTACGTCGAGCCCGACCGTCTCCGCTTCGACTTCACCCACTTCTCTGCCGTCTCCGCTTCCGAGATCGCTCAGATCGAAAATATCGTAAACGAAAAGATCCTTGCGGGTCTTGAGATCTCCGTTGCCGAAATGGCCATCGAAGACGCAAAGGCCACCGGTGCCACCGCCCTCTTCGGCGAGAAGTACGGCGACACCGTCCGCGTTGTCAAAATGGGCGATTTCTCCACCGAGCTCTGCGGCGGCACCCATCTGGACAACACCGCCAAGGCCGGCCTTATCCGCATAGTCTCCGAGAGCTCCGTTGCCGCAGGTGTGCGCCGTATTGAGGCAGTCGTGGGCTCCGGCGTGAGCGAGCTTCTTGATGCCGAAAAGGCCACCATCGGCGCTGTCTGTGCCGAGCTTAAGGCCACCGAGACCGACCTCGTCCGCAAGGCCGCCCAGCTAACCGAAGAGCTCCGCGCCGCCAAGCGCGAGATCGAGCGTCTCAGCGTTATCGGCCTCAAGGCAGATTTCGAGGCCGCTCTGGCCTCCGCACCGGAAGTCAAGGGCGTGAAGCTGGCCGTTGTCCGCGCCAGCGGTGTTCCCGTTGACCTGGTCAGAAAGCTTGGCGACGATATCAGAAGCAAATCCGACGCCGTCACCGCTCTCTTTGCCATCTCCGGCGAAAAGCTTACCATTGCCGCATTCTCCACCAAGGCCGCAATTTCTGCCGGTCTCAAGGCCGGTGACCTGGTCAAGGCCGTGGCCGTTATGGCCGGCGGCAACGGCGGCGGCCGTCCCGACAGCGCAACAGCCGGCGCAAAGGATCCCGTTGCTCTCTCCGCCGCTCTCGAAAAGGCCGAAGAGATCGCCGCCGGACTTATCAAATAAATCCACACCGAAAGGTTAAATAAAGCTTAAATATGATCGGCATAAAGCTTACTGATTCTCCCGTCCGTCTGGAAAAGGGCTGCCTTGTTCCCGGGGACGGTGACAGAAACAAGACCATCGCGGCAGGGATACTCTCTGCCCACAACACCTCGGGAAACGATTCTGCCCTTAAGATCCGCTTCGACGGTATGGCCTCCCACGATATCACCTTCGTTGGCATAATCCAGACCGCCCGTGCCAGCGGTATGGAGCGTTTCCCCATGCCCTACGTTCTCACCTGCTGCCACAACAGCCTCTGCGCTGTTGGCGGCACCATCAATGCGGACGACCACGCCTTCGGTCTTTCCGCCGCAAAGAAATACGGCGGCATCTTCGTTCCGCCCCACGCCGCGGTGATCCACCAGTTCATGCGCGAAAAGATGGCCGGCTGCGGAAAAATGCTCCTTGGCAGCGACTCCCACACCCGCTACGGAGCTCTGGGCTCCCTGGGCGTTGGCGAGGGCGGACCTGAGCTTGCAAAACAGCTGGTTGGCATGACCTACGACATCGACGCTCCCGGCATCGTCGCCGTACGCCTTACGGGCTCGCCCCGTCCCGGCGTTGGCCCCCAGGACGTTGCCATTGCCCTTGTGGGCGCCGTGTTTGCAAACGGCTTTGTGAAAAACAAGATCCTTGAGTTCAGCGGCCCGGGCATTGCATCCCTGCCCATGGACTTCCGCCTCGGTATCGACGTTATGACCACCGAGACCACCTGTCTGTCCTCCGTCTGGGAGACCGACGAGACCGTCAGAGAATGGCTTGCCATTCACGGCCGCGAGAACGAATACAGCCGTCTTACCGTTCCGGAGGGTGCGGGCTATTGCTCTGCTGTGGAGATCGACCTTTCCGCCATCGAGCCCATGATCGCCCTTCCCTTCCACCCCAGCAACGCCTATACCATCTCCGAGTTTCTCTCCGCCCCCGGCGACCTGCTCCGCCAGGCCGAGCTCAAGGGCGAAGAGCTTGGAGTTAAGTGCCGCCTGACCGACAAGGTCAGAGACGGCAGGGTCTACGTGGATCAGGGCATAATCGCCGGATGTGCCGGCGGCCTTTACGACAATATCTGCGCCGCCGCCGACATCATCGGCTCTGCGCCTGCGGCCGGTGCAAACGGCTTTGCGCTGAACGTCTATCCTGCCAGTATGCCCGTTTACTCCCAGCTTATGAAAAACGGTGCGGCAGTTTCCCTGCTGTCCTCCGGCGCTGTTATGAAGACTGCCTTCTGCGGCCCCTGCTTCGGCGCAGGAGACGTCCCCTCCAACGGCGGACTCTCCATTCGCCACAGCACCCGCAACTTCCCCAGCCGGGAGGGCGCAAAGCCCGGCGAGGGTCAGAGCGCCGCAGTTGCCCTTATGGACGCCCGTTCCATCGCCGCAACTGCCGCCGCAGGCGGTGTGCTCACAGCGGCCTGCAGTGAGGTCACCCCGCGGCCCTATTTCTTCGACGGTTCTGCCTACGCCGCCAGAGTCTGCGACAGAGCGGGCAACCCCGAAGAGGGCGCTGAGCTCGTGTTTGGACCCAATATCACCGACTGGCCCGTGCTTCCCGAGCTTCCGGAAAACATCGTTCTCAAATTTGCCAGCGTCATCTTCGACCCTGTCACCACCACCGACGAGCTCATTCCCTCCGGTGAGACGTCTTCCTTCCGCTCCAACCCCCTGAGGCTGGCGGAGTTTGCCCTCTCCCGCAAGGATCCCGCCTACGTGGGCAGAGCAAAGGCCGTTGCCGCCATGAACGCCGCAGACGTGCTTGGCGAATACGGTATCTCCGACGACGGCTGCGGTCTTGCCAGCGCTGTGTTTGCCCGCAAGCCCGGCGACGGTTCTGCCAGAGAACAGGCCGCCTCCTGCCAGAGAGTTCTGGGCGGCGGCGCCAACGTTGCGGTGGAATACGCCACAAAACGCTACCGTTCCAACCTCATCAACTGGGGAATGCTGCCGCTGAGACTCACCGACCCTGCCGACGCCGCAGATTTTGCCGTTGGCCGCTGTGTTTACATCCGGGGCATCCGTGAAGCGGTTATCAATGGCGCCCGCGAGATCCCGGCGCTTCTCCTTGGAGAGAACGGCTTCCGCCGTGAGATCACCCTCACCGTGGACGGCATTACCGACGAGGAAAAGGATATTATCCTTGCCGGATCACTTATCGGCTACTACAGAAAGCGTCTCAAGGGCGCAAACTGAAAATACAGAAAGGAACCTGAAAAAGATGGATTGCCTTTTTTGCAAAATAATCGCAGGGGAGATCCCCTCTGCAAAGGTGTGGGAGGACGAATACTGCTACGCCTTCAAGGATATCGCTCCCCAGGCACCGGTACACGTGCTGATCGTTCCCAAGGAGCATATCTCCGGCGTTGACTGCATCACCGTTAAAAACAGCACCGTCGTGGCTCATATCTTCAGCGTTATTCCCTGGATCGCCGCAGAGCTCGGCATAAGGGACGGCGGCTACCGCGTTGTTTCCAACGTTGGCGAAAACGGCTGTCAGAGCGTGCGCCACCTGCATTTCCACATCCTCGGCGGAGAAAAGCTCTCCGACCGCATGGCGTAAAATCAAGTGCCTTACAAAACGGACGGGGGCTTCCCCGTCCGTTTTTGTGGGGTTTTAAGCGGGCGTACCTGTCCGTAACAAAAAATTTATATTTATCCTCCGGTAAAAAAGGAAAAACCCTTGAAAAACAGTGGGCTTTTGTGTATAATATACGGAGTATATAAAAAGGCACGGAACGGAAAAAACCGTGCCAATCGGAGGTAAAATAAAATGCTTAAGGCCTGTTCCCTTTTTGCGGCATATGCCGAAGCCGCAGCAGAAGGCGCCGCTGATGCCCCTGAAAAGGTCGGTTTCTTCCAGCAGTACGGTATGACCATCATCCTCATCGTTGCCATGGTCGCAGTTTTCTATTTCCTTATTCTCAGACCCCAGAAGAAGCGCGATAAGGAAGCCAGAGATATGCGCGACTCCATCAAGGTCGGCGACGAGGTTATCACCATCGGCGGTATCGTCGGTAAGGTCTGCAACGTCAAGGAAGACCGCATCACCATCATCACCAGCGAGAGCAAAATGGTCTTCCTGAAGACCGCCATCTCCAGCGTTTCCTCCCCCGAGAGCGAGCTGGAACAGTAATTCATACATCCGCATCCCCGGGAATATAATTTTTCCGGGGGTGTTGGCATATGGAACAAAATAAGCAAAACAGATCTCAGATCTGGCGAATCAGGGCAATTGCCGTCGGAGCCGCCGCGGGAGCTATTTCCGCATTGGGGGCGACGGCGGCTTTTGCCGCCGCAGCCGTGGCTGTGGGGAGCTGCAGCCGGATCGAGCCATGGGTCGGGTGGTGCGCCTGGGTTCTTGGGGGCTTTGTCTCCGGGACGGTGTGTGCCGGGCTCAGCAAAAGAAATCCCCTTCCAAACGGACTGTGCGCCGCCTGTGTTTCGGCTTTACTGTCGGGGCTTGCGGCAAGTCTTTGCGCCGGGTCGGGCGGAAGCCTGTGGGGATTGCCGGTGTGCCTTGTTTCCGGGGCGGCGGGAGCCGTTGCGGGGCTTGGATTCCGGCGGAAAACTCATTGAGAAACGGAAGTAATAGTCAGAATGCCGAAATACGGTTTTATCGGCGGCGGAAGAATGGCCTCGGCAATGATCGGGGCTCTTCTCTCGGCGGGACAAGCCCCCGGGGATATCGCCGTCAGCGACAAAAACACAAGCGCTTTGGAACAGCATGCAAAAAACGGGCTGGAGGTCTTTGAGACAAACTCTCCCGTGTGCGGCGCTGAGTATATTTTTCTTGCGGTAAAGCCCCAGCATCTCACGGAGGTCCTCTCTGAGATCGGCGGGCTTGTGGCGGGCAAAACGGTGGTCTCCATCGTTGCCGGAGTGAAAACCGAAAAGATCGGCGCATATCTGCGTGACGCTTCCTGTATCGTCCGGGTCATGCCAAACACCCCTCTGCTTGTCGGCAGGGGAGCGGTTGCCATTGCATTCGGAAACGCCTCCGACAGGGTAAAAGCCGAGATAACCGGGCTTTTTGCATCCCGGGGCGAGGTGGTCTGCGTTGAGGAGGAGCTTTTGGACGCGGTAACGGCTCTTTCCGGTTCGGGACCTGCATATTTTTACCGGGTTGCCGCGATACTTGCCCAAAGCGCCGAAAAGCTTGGGCTTGACAAGGATACCGCCCTTCGCCTTTCCGTTGCCACTATGGCCGGCGCGGCGGAGATGATGAAGGTCTCCGGAAAGACTCCGGAGGAGCTTATCCGGGACGTTTCCTCCCCCGGGGGAACGACCCTTGCGGCGCTCTCTGCCTTTGACGGCGCCGGGCTTGACGGCGCGCTTGAGTGTGGCGTGAACGCCGCGTACACCCGCTCGCTGGAGCTCAGCCGGGGAGAATAAAGCTCTCCCGCCCCGAATATGTATTTGGGGTGAGGTGAGTACGCTTTGGATTACGAACGGATCAAAAAAATCACGGTTGTTCTGCTTTGTGCCTTTTTTGTGCTGGGCACTGTGGCCGGAGTCTTCCTGGCGGATGTTCAGGGGACAAACGCCGTCGGATTCGGTGAAGTCAGACCGGCGATCGCGGTACTTGGGTGCTTTGGCCCGGTTTTTGCCGCAATTTCTGCCGGGCTTACGGTGTATTGCCGGGCGGCCTATCCCGTGATATTTTTCTGCCGTGGGCTGGGCGCGGCCTATTCGGTCTCTGTTATTTTCCGAGCAGATACCACTGCCCGGGGATTACTTCGCGCTTTGGGAATTATCGGCCCGAGAACGGCGCTTTTGCTTTGCGGGCTGGCGGTGCTTTGCATGGACGCCTATGCGAAGACACTTGGCGGAAAGCGAAAGCCCGAAGGGGAGCAGTGTTACGCTCCCGACAAGGCCTTCGTGAGGCGCTCTCTGATTTGTGTATGCTTTGCGGCGGCGGCCGCTTTATGCGTTATATATCTGTCTCCCCGTGTGGCGTTGGCTCTTGACGGGTGAGAATGCTTTCGAAAGGAACGGTCAAACAAGTATGGGTTTATTCAAAAGACGTGAAGTGGACAGGCCCGATATCCCCAGGGACGAAGCACCAAAGCCCGGGTATATCAGGTTCTGGCAGCTGTATTTCCGGAATTTCAACAAAATGCTCACCTACAGCGTGGTCTATTTCTTTATTGCGGCGTTCATCGTGTGCGGAGTGTTTCTCTGCGTTGCCAGCATAAACTCCGACCTTATAATGAGCTTTGTGGGCAGTATTTCCGGCGTTGAAAACGTAGAAGGGGCGATACCCAGCTCCTGGGTCTACCTTATCGGAACAATCTCCCTCCTGATTCCCTGGTACGTCATGTATCCCCTTGTGTTCATCGCCATCATCCTCCAGGGACCCATCATGTGCGGCCTTACCTATTGCCTTCGCAACCACACCAGAGAAGAGCACGTCTGGGGCACGGATATCTTCGTTCGGGCATGGCGCAACAAGTGGCAGGGTCTTGCCCTTGGCGTTATAGATGCGCTGGTGCTGTTCGGAGTTATCATGTACGCCTTTGGAACGGACACTCTCGGCATGGGCGGAAAGGTCTTCGTCTATTTCAAATTCATCTCCTACGGCATCGGTCTTATCTGGTTTGTAATGCGCTGGTACGCCTATCAGATGGCGGTCACCTTCAATCTCAAGCTCCGGGGCATTCTGAAAAACGCCTGGATGTTCGTTATACTTGGCATATGGCGCAACCTTGCCGCCGTTGTGCTTCTGGCGCTTGTTGCGGCGCTGTTCATTCTCTTCCCCATGTTCTATCCCGCCACAATGCCCTTCTTCCTCATTCTTATGATGATGGTCTTCTTCTCCCTCACCAATTTCCTGGGGGTTTTCCTCACTTATCCCGTCACCCACAAATATCTGGTTGCCCCTGCAATGGAGGATCAGAAGCGCGTTGAGTCCCTCAAGCGCCGCAGTGAGCTTCGGGCAAGAAAGGCCGCCGGTGAGGAGATAGACGAGGAAGAGCTTGCGGAGCTTGAAGCCTATCTTGCCGAGGATAAAAAGAAAAAGTCAGGCAAAAAGAAAAACGGCAAAAACGCCGCTTCCGACGAAGAACCCGAACGGGATGAAAGTTCAGAAAACGACGATTAAGCATCTTCTGGCCTGTGAATAACGTAAAAATCAGCGGGATATCCTTGAAAACAGGATATCCCGCTGTTGTTCGTTGCAGTAAAAACGGTTCTGTAAAGCGGAAATGCCTTAGTAAACCCGGGGTTGCGGTAAGCGAATATGCTTTACAGTGCTGGGTGGGTGCTGCGGAAAAACGGAAAACCGTATATCTGTGGGGGTGAAAACAGGGTAGTGCGGGAGAATACCGGGAAAATCAGTCCTTTTGATTGCGGTGCTTTTTTCGGTATTCCGAGGGTGTGCATCCGTAATGGGAACGGAAGGCGTCGAGAAAGGTGTTGTAGTTGTTAAAGCCGACGCGGTCGGCGATGGTGCGGGAGGAGAGGTTTGTGTGGGTGACGGCAAAGGCGGCGTTAACCAGGCGTATATAGATCATTCTCTTGCGCATGGGCATGCCGTAGAGCTTGTTTATGCACCTTTCCGTCTGCCTTGTGCTGAGGTGGAGCGCCTCGGAAAGCTCTGAGAGGCTGTTGTCGTTCATGTAGCAGTGGTTAAAGAATCTGTCGAGACCGTTGCTGAAATAGAATTCTCTCACGTGCTCGCTTCTGTGGCGGAAGTCAGTATCGGGAAGGCTCTGGGGATCGCTTTTAAAGTGTTCGAGGTAGCCGAGCATCAGCTCGGAAATGCGGGGGAGGGAGGATATGGTGTTTGGGGATCTGCCGATGGTGGTCATAAGCTCTGCGATCTTTGCCTCGGGACGGAAAACGGTGACGCCGTTTTCCGCGAATATGCGGGAGAATTCCCCGTAGAGATCCTTTGTGTAGGGCAGCTCGGTGAGCCTTTCAAGGGTGAAGTTCAAACAAATGAAGGTGGAGTTGTCCCTTGTGATCTCCAGCCAGTGGAAGGTAAGCTCCGGAAGGCAGTAGATCGTTCCGGCAGAGATCGGAATGCTGCGGTCCTCAAGGTGAAGGATACCGGCACCCCTTTCCATATATACGATTTCTTTTTGCCGGTGAAGGTGAAATGCAAAGCTGTCGGGGTCGTCTTTTTTCAATACTTCGCTGACGTAGGCTGAGGTGTGGACTGAGAAAGCCGCATTTTCGATACAGGCGGTGTAAAGGTTTTCTTTTTTTACGCTTTCCTTTGGAGTGTGGAGATTCTTCATGTCGGTTCACCTTCCTTCCTGTCTGCTTACGGTACGCTTTATCATAGCATATTTTCTCCCCCGGGGCAAGCAACGGAACGGAACAAAAAGCGGATAATCAAGGTTTTGGGACATGAAAGAAATTCTTAGTCCGAAAACCGTGAAAAAACTTTTCAAACGTCTGTTTTGGGCGATTATATTCCTTGAATTGTTAAGAATAAATTAAAGTGTTAAAACTGAAAGCAGGCCCGGCGGCGGGGGAGGGGGAGTTTTGAGAGGAAACACACAGGTTTTGGGACGCCGTTGGAGTGATTTAGTCTGTTAAATTTGAATTTAGTGGGGGAAAGCAGTGTTTAAGTTATCCGGTTATTTGGTGTATGATGCACACGCAAATGGAAAAACCTTAATCAAATTTTTATGTATATGTCAATTGTTAAATGAATATTAATAAGATATTATATATAGTATAGCGCATTGCGCAAAAATTACTATGGAGGAACATCTCACAATGAAGAAGACCAGACTTCTTGCGCTTCTGCTGGCTCTCGTTATGGTAGTTGCTCTCTTCGCCGCCTGTGGAAACACTGAGCCCGAACAGACCACCGAAGCTACCACCGAAGCCACCACCGAAGCCACCACTGAAGCCACTACGGAAGCCACCACCGAGGCTACCACTGAGGCTACCACCGAGGCTACCGAGCCCACTGAAGAAAAGCTCGACCTTGGCGGCCGTACCTTTGTCATCACTGACAACGCTTCCAACACCATGCAGATCTACCCCAAGGATGAGTTCCAGTCCGCCTACTACGACGCCTGGCGCGACCTTTGGGCAGAGATCGAAACCGAGTACAACTTCGTTCTCGAAGTTGGCCCCGGCCTGAACCTTGAGGCTGTCACCACTCTCGTCACCTCCGGCGACGTTGACGCCATCGGCGACATCCTTGTCACCAAGCCCGACACTTGGGTTACCTACGCCGTCCAGGACTGGATCGCTGCTCTTGACAGCGAGGAATGCCAGGCCAACGGTCTGTTCATCGACGATCCCAACGCCTTCTACCAGGATTTCACCCAGGCCATGTCCCTCTACGGCAACGTTTACGCTGCCCAGTGGGTCGGTGACTACAACGGTGCTTCCTTCGGTTGGTGCATCTACTACAACATCGACTACGTCAGCCAGTATGCCGGCATCGACAGCCTCTACCAGGTCGTTCGCGACATGGATTGGACCTGGGAGAAGTTCCTTGACGTCCAGGAGAAGTGCGCTCAGGATACCGACGGTGACGGCGTCATCGACATCTGGGGCTCCGGCGAGCACGCCTACGGCAACGAGATGTACTGCATCCCCGGCGGCGACATCGTCGTCTTTGACGAGGCTTCCGGCCTCTACAAGAGCGGCATCACCACTCCCGCTGCTCAGGAAGCTCTCCAGTTTGCTCAGGACCAGTACAACAGCGGCTTCAATGAAACCACTCACGGCTACGGCGACATTCACCGTATGTTCAAGATCGGCGAAGTCAACATGGTCTGGGGCGAGAAGTGGAACACCTCCGCTGACGACATGCTTGTCAACGTCGAAGTGAACATGGGTGTTGCTCCCCTTCCCAAGCATGAGACTGCTGAGACCTACGCCAACATCCTCGGCGGCGTTCCCGGCGCTACCCTCTTCAAGACCAACAGCAACTTCGCTCAGAACTGCGCCATGCTCCAGATCCTCGGTGAGTCCTTCACCAACCAGGATTGGACCGGCTCCTACTGCGACGAAGAGCTCCAGGGCAACGAAGAGTCCCTTGAGATGGTCCTCAACTACATCTGGGGCGAGCATGCTACCACTTACCTCGACCTCGGCTGGGGCCACACCGACCTCCTCCTCAACTACTTCCGCAACGAGATCTTCTTCCCCGTTGTTGGCGGCAGCAGCGTTGCTGAGATCGTCACTGCTCAGGACGCCATCTTCCAGGCTAACATCGACGAAGTCTTCCAGCAGTAATTATTCTGCAGAAGCTTCCGCAGTTATCTGAAAAGATGATACCCGCGCCGTCCGGACAGCTTGTCCGGACGGCGCTTTTTCTTTGTGCACATAGCATAATGCCGGGTGAAACAGAGGCTATAGACAGATAAAACGGAAATAGATTGCGAAAAAAACGGGGCAGAGGAGAATATATGGGCAATCTGTGAAGAGAAATGACGATAAAAGTTTTTTATGCCCCCCAAATTTTTCTTTATGGCCTGTGAGTTGGGAATGTCTTTGGGTAGTTGCAGAAAATAGGGGAATATGGAGAAAACGCGAGGAACAAGCGCGTATTAGTGCTGATAGGAATGAAATGTAACAATGTAACAAATATGCTCCCGGGACTCAAAAATGCTCTGTTTATGAACAAAAAACGATTGAATTGGGTATAGATGTCATTTATATAGATTGCCGAATGTGCTCAGTTGTGCAAGGTGACGGTTGATTGTAAACTAAATATGAAGTATAATATACCAAAACTGCGTCGGGTACGACGCGGTAAAATTTACAGGAGGATTCCCCTAAATGAAGAAGACCAGACTTCTTGCGCTTCTGCTGGCTCTCGTTATGGTAGTCGCTCTCTTCGCAGCCTGTGGCAACACTGAGCCCGAACAGACCACCGAAGCTACCACCGAGGCTACCACCGAAGCCACCACCGAAGCCACTACGGAAGCCACCACTGAGGCTACCACTGAGGCTACCACCGAGGCTACTGAGCCCACTATCGACGTTTCCGGTATGGAGTTCACTTTCTCTCTCGAGAACTGCGGACAGTACTGGGAAGGCGACGCTGCCTCCACCCAGAAGGGTGTTGAGTTCCAGGATGCTATCTTCGCTATCGCTGACAAGCTCGGCTGCGAGATCGCCATCGCTGACAACTGGGACGCTGGCGGCGTTGAATGGATCGCCACTCAGGGCACTGCCGGCACTCACGTTTACGACTGCGTAACCGGCCGTCAGTCCACCTGGATCCCCTGCGCCATCGCTGGCTACACCTGGGAGCTCGATATCCTCGCCGAGGAATACGGCCTTGATATCTACAACGAAGAGTTCTGCAACCAGACCTCCCGCGAGATGGCCACCATGTTCGACCATGTTTGGGCCCTCGACTTCACCGGCCACTACTTCGCCACCTCCCTTGGCCACTTCTACGCTTTCAACAGCACCCTCGTTAACGAAGCCGGCACTCCCGCCGAGGCCCTTTACGAAGCTATCCGTCAGTTCGAGTGGGACTACGAAATGATGCTCGACATCGGTTCCAAGATCACCAAGGATACCGACGGCGACGGCAAGTACGACATCTGGGCAGTTGCTCTCGACTGCGACGGCAACGAAGCCTGGTCCAACGCTACCGGCCCCATCATCGAAGTTGACGGCAAGTGGACTGCCAACCTCCTTGATCCCCAGCTCACTCCCTCCCTTGAGTTCATGTATGCCATCTCCGGCAACGACATGCAGGTTCCTGTCTACGGCGATACCATCGGCCGTGGCGACCGTCGTGACAACTTCTACGCCGGCATCTGCGGCTTTGCTGGTCTTTACGGCGGCAACATCCACGAAGAAGGCACCGGCCTCTGCGTCACCTTCGACTGCGGCGTTGCTCCCATCCCCCACGGCCCCGCTGCCACTGATTACGTCATGAACATCGTTGACTGCGACTGGATCATGGTTCTCAAGACCAACCCCCACATCGCTGAGACCTGCTACGTCATGAACGAGATCGGCTATGCTCTTACCGACTACGACGGCTATGTTGAAGACATGCTTGTCAACCTCAACTACAGCGAGGAATGCATGGAAGTCATCAACGAGTACCTCGTTCCCAACGGCAAGATGAACATCGCCAAGTGCTCCGACAATATGTACGAGCTCGTTCGTTACCAGTTCTACGCTGATATCTACAAGCTCGAGAAGACTCCCGCCCAGGCTGCTGAGGCTTACCAGCCCCTCGTCCAGGCCGAGCTCGACTCTGTTTTCGGCTACTAATATCTGAAAACCGTACTTAAATTGTCTAAGTGACTTTTTAACGGGACGGGACCCTTTCCGGGGTCCCGTCCCGTTTTTTTTAGTTAGGTTTGTTACGTGCAGTTCAGAAAGAGAAAAGCTTTATATCAAGTAGTTGTATGTTGAAATGATTGGAAAAAACTCATATCAAGCACTTTTATGTGGTTAGTGGGCGTGGAATAACTGTGAAACATGCATAAATAAGTGGGTATTGATTTGTGCTAAATGACTATTTACTAAGCATAGCCCTTTCGTGTATAATTAGTTATCCGAATTATCGGAAAAATTTTATGGAGGACTCCAAAAAATGAAGAAGACCAGACTTCTTGCGCTTCTGCTGGCTCTCGTTATGGTAGTTGCTCTCTTCGCCGCCTGTGGAAACACTGAGCCCGAACAGACCACCGAAGCTACCACCGAGGCTACCACCGAAGCCACCACCGAAGCCACTACGGAAGCCACCACCGAGGCTACCACTGAGGCTACCACCGAAGCTACCGAACCCGAAGTTAACCTGAACGGTTACGAATTCAAGTTCGGCCACAACACTCTCGCCGGTCTCACCACCGGTGACGGCGCTGCTACTGCAGAGGGCCAGGAGCTTCTCGATGCTGTCTACGCTATCGAAGAAAAGCTCAACTGCACCATCTCCTTCGAGCAGAACGGCGCTTCCGACGACATGGCTAAGGTTGCTACCAACGCTGCCGCCGGCGACTCCCCCTACGACCTGTTCCAGGCCCGTCAGTCCACCTGGATCCCCGCTACTATCGCTGGCTACATCACCGCTTTTGATGAGCTCGCCGATCAGTACGGCCTCGACATCTACAACGAAGACGTCTGCAACCAGACCTACCTCGACATGTCCACCCTCAACGGCCACAAGATGGCTCTTGACTTCACCGGTAAGTTCACCAACTGCTCCCTCGGCCACTTCTACGCTTTCAACAGCACTCTCGTTGACGAAGCCGGCACCTCCGCTGCTGACCTTTACGAAGCTATCCGTCAGTTCGAGTGGGACTACGAAATGATGCTCGACATCGGCCGTAAGATCACCAAGGATACCGACGGCGACGGTCAGTACGACATCTGGGGCGTTGCTCTCGACACCGACGGCAACGAAGCCTGGACCAACGGCACCGGCCCCATCATCGAAGTTGACGGCAAGTGGACTGCCAACCTCCTTGATCCCGATCTGGCTACCTCCCTCGAGTTCATGTACGCCATCTCTGACGGCGACATGCAGGTTCCTGTCTACGGCGATACCATCGGCCGTGGCGACCGTCGTACCAACTTCTACAGCGGCTACTGCGGATTTGCCGGCCTCTACGGCGGTAACATCGATCCCGAAGGCACCGGTCTCTGCGTTACCTTCGAGTGCGGCGTTGCTCCCATTCCCCATGGCCCCAAGGCTACTTCCTACATGATGAACGTTGTCGACTGCGACTGGGCCGTCATGATGGCTTGCCATCCCACCAAGGCTGAGGCTTGCGCCGTTATCAACGAGCTCGGCGCCGTCCTCTGCGATTGGGACGCCTACGTTGACACCCTCCTTGTCAACCTCAACTACAGCGAGGAATGCATGGAAGTCATCAACGAGTACCTCATCCCCAACGGCAAGATGAACATTGCAAAGTGCTCTGAGAACATGTACGAAATCGTTCGTAAGCAGTTCTACGCCGACATCTACAAGATGGAAAAGACTCCCGCCCAGGCCGCCGAGGCTTACCAGCCCGTCGTCCAGGCCGAGCTTGACGCTGTTTTCGGCTACTAAGCAAAACGCTTGACCCGAATTTAGCTTTCGGTACTTAAAGACTAAAAAAACAGGACTCCCTTCCCAGGGGGTCCTGTTTTTTTATTTGTTGACAGAAGACCGGCCTTGTGATATATTAGTTGCAATGAATTCCGGTCTGGAGGGTGCTCTGTGAAAAAGTATGTTAAAGCATTGTTTTTGTTTACGGTGATATTGCTGTCCGGATGCGGCGCCGTGCCTGTGGGCGATACTCATTTGTTGATAACCACAGCAAATACTGAAAAGCCTGACGACCCTTCGGTGTTTTTTCCGGAGCGGTATTTCGACTTCACGAGCCCCGAAGACGTTTATTCCTGCTGTGATTTTTACAATTCCTCTGCCAGACTGACCGAAAAGGGTATGCAGATCATTTTCGCCGGGGATGAGAACGGGTATTGCTTTGATCCCTATTTTTCGCTGCCGAGCCCGCTGGACGACGGTGATTTTACGGTGGAAAAATACCGATACGCTGTTATCGTGGCGCGTACCTCCCGGAAAGATCTTCCGGGCATATTCCGTTTTCACGTGAAGAATATGGCGCCGGATTCCTACCCCTCGGTTTATTTCAGCTACGGCTCAACGGGGAGACAGAAGATCATTCTTGACCTTTGCGACCCGGGAATTATGTTCGTGAACCCGGCCGACAGTCCTCTTTCCGGGCCTTTTGCCGATTTTCGCCTTGACGTTTAC
Source organism: Oscillospiraceae bacterium (assembly GCA_015067715.1). Lineage (GTDB taxonomy): Bacteria > Bacillota > Clostridia > Oscillospirales > QAMX01 > SIG499. Next base: position 42,454 of record SVLY01000010.1, read on the forward strand.
GAAAACGAGGCAGACGTTAAGGATGAGTTTGTTCTGGAGACGGTGGCCTTTTTCGAAACCCGGGAGCAGGCGGAGCTTTTTGATGCCCTGCCGGATGCACCCGGTGAAAATTCCGGGACTCCCGTTGAGATCGACTGGGATAAATGGCTTGCAGAGGAGTTTGCCGACCCTTCGGAGGTGTACAGGGCAAGAAAGCTTCTTTATGAGTTCAACGAGGGTTATGAGTTCACTCTTGAGTCTTTGAAATACATGGGGTATGGGGGCGTCGTTACCAACGTATCCTTTAACGAGCGGTATTTAAAGGATGAGGCCGAGTTTGCGCTTCTGAAAAACGGCTTCGACAAGGCCCGGGAGATGGGCATGGAGACCTGGATATACGATGAATACCAATGGCCGAGCGGCAAGGCGTTTGGGTACGTTCTGGATTCCGATCCCGGATTTGAGGCGACGGGAGTGGAGCTGATCACAGTTGAGGGGGAGGGGGGCGTGAATTTCACCCTTCCGGAAAACTACCTTGGCATTGTCGGCGCCGATCTTATTACCGATGCCGGAACGGTTGCCCTTGAGTTTGAAAACAGATCCGTCATCGCGGAAAACCGGGGTAATTACCTGCTTTACGTCTATGCCCGAAGATACACCTATTCTCCGGACCGAACCGAAGACAGAACCGATTTTTCCACCCTTCGGGACGTTGATCTTTTAAATCCCCGGGCTGTGGAGTGTTTTATTGACCTGACCTACGAAAAATACAGGGACAGCCTTGGAGATACCTTCGGCGAGGTTGCCGCCTTTTTCACCGACGAGCCGAACCTGGGTAACCGGGACTATACCGGTTTTGTAGTCTGGACGGACGGGCTTCCCGCCGTTTTCGAAGAAATGCACGGATACGATATAACCGACCATATGTATTCCCTCTATGCCGGTCAGAGCGAGCAGGACAGGTCGGTGAGGGTGGACTTTTACCGCACGGTTTCGGAGATGTTCTCCCGGGCGTATACGGAGCAAATTGCCGCCTGGTGCGGGGAAAACGGCGTGAGCTCTTCGGGGCATCTGCTTTTTGAGGAGTCTCTGAACCGGCAGATAGAGACCTACGGCGGAGATTTTATGGGCATAGTCGGGGGGATGGACGTTCCCGGCGCAGATATTCTCCACGTTGAAGCCCGGAATCTGCTTGACGAAAATACGGATATCGGCAGTGTGATCGGCATAAAATACGTGTCTTCAGCGGCGAAAAACCGGGGGAAGACCGACGTTATGCTGGAGTTTACCCCTCTTGCGAAGACAAACCCCCAGTTTCTGCGGGATCAGAACCGCTACTCAGCGGAAGGAGCCACCATTGCCACCTTCTGCGGCGCAAACACCTTTACCGTTATCTGTCCCGATTCTGCCTTTACTGTTCCTGCTCTCCGGCGGTTCAACGGCTACATCGGCAGGATAAACGCCGTGCTGGACAATTCGGCAACTGTCACGCCCATCGCCCTGTTCGTGCCCACGGATTCTGCCCGGGCAGAGCACCTTGTGGACCCCTCCGGGGAAAGCTTTATCGACGCCGGTCTTAAAACCTGCGCCATGACGCTTTTGGAAAACGGACTTGACTTTACCTTTGTGGACGCCGGTGACATTGCCGGCGGCGAGATACAAAACGGAAGTCTTTCGGTTGGGCTTGGGGAATATTCCGTGATTCTGATGCCGCCCACCACCGTGCTTGATATGGGGACCGCAGAAAAGCTGCTGGAATTTGAACAGAACGGCGGACTTGTGGTGTGGACGGGGGAAAAGCCCGTCATGACGGGCGATCCCGGCCAAGGTCAGGCGCTTGGGGCGCTGGTTGGCAAAACGGGAGTGAGCTACGGCGGCATGAACGAAGAGTGCCTTGAAATGCTGAAGACCGTGGCTTCGCCGGAAATAACCGTTACCGGCGGCAACAGACAGCTCTTTATAACCCAATACTCCAGGCTGGACTGTGAAAAGGACGTGTTCTATCTTGCAAACCTTTCCGCAAAGCCGATGACTGTTGCCGTGGAGCTGGGAAACGGAGGAGAGTTTGACGTTTACGATCCCATGGAGGGCACGGTGACTCCCGGAGAAGCTGAGCTTGTCGTTCCGGCAGGTCAGGGGCTGCTTATCGTACAGTAATAAAAACTGCACCCAGAGCAAGGGTGCAGAAAAAAAGGACAGAGAATTTTCATGTTCTCTGTCCTTTTCCGTAGGGGCGAACTGCGTTCGCCCGCGGGCGTTCACAGAACTTTGGCTGTTGCAATAATATCTGCGCCGGTGTTGGCGGCGTTTTTGATTATCACCTGCCCCGGGTAAACGGGAGCGGTGACGGACGCGGCGCGGATGAGATCCATAACAGCAAAAATGCTCTGTTTTGGGATCGGAACGGAGGTCTTCACAGGGACGAGGGGTCTTGCCCCATCCAAAACGGTCACCGTGGAGGAGATATTACGTCTTGGGTCGGTCTCTTCCCTGAGGACGTATTCCTCCCCCCGGCGGCATTTGTTGCCGGAGACGGTCTTTTCGTTTCCCCGGGAGGTCAGCGTGACCGTACAGCCCTCGGGACAGACTATGCAGGTATAGGTTTTGGTTTCCATGTCAGGCCTCCTTTACCTCAACAGTGATGAGCTCTCCGGGAGAGAGGCTATCCGTTGGTACGGTGAGCTTTTCCATTTCACCGGGAAGCATAATGCTCCGTTTCTTCTCGCAGATCACCCTTTCCCCCTGTTTGCACAGGAGTGTGGCTTTTTTGAACACACGCTTCACACGGAAGCTGAGCTCCGCTTTTTCTGCGGGCAGGGTGAGCCTTGCGGGGACGACGTAAGATATGCCGTTTCCGGCAGCGGTGAGTGCAGTGGGGGAGGCGTTTTCGCCGTTTTGCAGATATTCTGCCGCGGCCCGGCCGGCGATCCGGCCCTCTTCGGCGGCGTAGTCCACAAGGTCGTGAACGTGGACAACGTTGCCTGCGGCAAAAACTCCGGGAATTGAAGTCTCTCTTTGGGAGCTGACCTCAAGCCCGCGGTTCGTGCCGAGTGCGGCTCCGGCGTCGGTGGCCAGGCCGGTCTCGGGAATGAGACCCACAGAGAGCAGAAGCGTGTCGCAGGGGATGAGCTCCGTGCGGTCGAGGTCGGGCTTTAAGGTTTCGGGGTCTACGGGGGCAACTCTTACCCCGGTAAGGCGCTCTCTGCCCTCCAGCCCGACTACGGTGCAGGAGAGTCTGAGGGGGATGCCGTAGTCATCAAGGCACTGGACGATGTTTCGGTTGAGGCCGTTGGAATAGGGCATGAGCTCGCAAACGCAGAGCACCTTTGCCCCTTCGAGGGTCATTCTTCGGGCCATGATAAGTCCGATGTCTCCGGAACCGAGAATAACAACTCTTTTTCCAACCATATATCCGTCGATATTCACGTATTTCTGGGCTGTGCCCGCTGTGAGCACTCCGGCGGGACGTGTGCCGTCCAGACCGATGGCTCCTGCAGGGCGTTCCCGACAGCCCTGGGCAATGACGATAGCCTTTGCCGCCACCTCTGTGACGCCCATGTCCCGGGAGACCACGGTCATGGTCCTGTCCGGACGGAGTTCGGTGACGGGGCTTTGGAGGTAGACGGCGATGCCCCGGGAATGCACCTCTTTTTCAAATCGAGCGGAGTATTCCGGGCCGGTGAGCTCTTCACCGAAGGTGTGGAGACCGAAGCCGGAGTGAATGCACTGGCCAAGCACGCCCCCAAGGCGGTCGCTTATCTCAAAAATGGCGATATTTTTAATTCCGCCGTCGTATGCGGCAATTGCGGCGGCCATTCCGGCGGCGCCGCCGCCGATGACGGCAAGATCGAGGGTGAGTTTGCTTGAGTTCATGGCTTTACCCCCTTGTTTTTCCCGTGAGGATGTTTGACCCGTCCCCGTCGTAGAGCACTTCCTCCGGGGCAATGCCCAGCTCACGGGCGAGAAGCTTTACGATCTCGGGCTGGCAATAGCCTCCCTGACAGCCTCCGGCGCCGCTTCCCGTGCGAAGCTTAACGCCCTTTACGGTACGGGCTCCGCAGTTGCGGCGGATGGCGTCCACTATCATGGCCTCGCTGACCTTTTCACAGCGGCAAACAATGGTGGAGGCCCCGGGCAGGCCGAGCTCCGCGGCCTTTTCAAGGGTGAGCCGGGGGCGGCGAATGGGATCAAAGTCACAGGGGGTTCCCCTGCCAAGCCGTTGGCACACAAGCTCCGAAATGCGAATGGCAACGGCGGGAGCGCTTGCAAGTCCGGGGGACTCGATTCCGGCGGCGTCTATGAAGCCCGGCAGGCCTTCGGCCTCTTCGATTATAAAATCTCCCCGGTCTGCGGCCGGACGGACGCCGGCAAAGGTGCGTATTGAGAGGTTATAGGGAATCGGCACTCTGAGATATTTGGTCACCGCAGAGCGAATGACCCCAAGGGCAGAGGCGCTTGTGTCGGTGCCGTCGGGGTCGGAGATGGGTTCGCTGTCCGGGCCGATCATGATGCGGCCGTGGATCTCCGGGAAGATCAACATACCCTTGCCCTTTTCCGTTGGGCAGGGGAAGAGGATATTGTTCACAAGCCCCCGTGCGCCCCGGTCGAGAACGAAATATTCCCCGCGCTTGGGCTTCATTTTGTAGGGAGCGGGAGCCAGCATGCTGTGAATATGGGCGGCGTGGATACCGGCGGCGTTTACAACGGCCTCTGCGCGGAGAGAAACAGCTTCTCCGTGGCGGTTGGCGGTGAGGATATAGTCATTTCCGGTATACTCAATGGCTGTGACAGGCGCGCCTGTGAGCACTTCGGCGCCGTTGTCCGCAGAGTTTTCCGCCGCGGCGACGGCAACTGTCCAGGGCTCTACAATGGCGGAGGGAGCGTAGAGGGCACAGCGTGCGGTGGTGCTTATGTTGGGTTCTTCGCCGAAAAGCTGAGCCTGGGTCAAAAGCTTCAGCCCGGAAACTCCGTTTACCTGCCCCCGGGACAAAAGTGTCTCAACGGTCCCCTCCTCCTCGGGGGAGAAGGCGGTGACTAAGCTTGGCATGGGCAAAAACGGAACGTCCAGCTCCCGGGCAAGCTGGGGGTAGAGCCGGGCTCCGGCCACGTTCATCTGCGCCTTAAGACTGCCGGGCTTGGGGTCGAAGCCTGCGTGGATAATGGCGCTGTTGGCTCTGGTAGCGCCGGAGGCAAGGTCGTTTCCGGCTTCCAGCAGAACACAGGAAAATCCAAGGGAAGTAAGCCGTCTCAGGGCAAGTGTGCCCGTAACTCCGCCGCCGATAACGGCAACGTCGTATTTTTTCATAAGTGTGCCTCCTTTTATTCTCTGTTTTTGGGGTCAAAAAAAGAACGCAACTCAACACCCCGTGCACCCTCCCGGAAAAGGGCGGGTCACGAAACTGTGCCGTGCGTTCTCTAAACTCATCCGCGTTTATTTCTTTTTACAACAATATTATATTTTCTTTGGAGAAATTTGTCAATAGGTTTGGAGGACGGACGGGCGTATTTTTGTCCGTTTTTCGGAGAAAGCTTTTACCACAGATTTTTTTATCAGAGGAGGAAGATGATTTTTTATGGTACACGGCGATACCGTCCGGCTGCTTCGGGAGTGCAGTGCCGGCATAACCATGGGCATAGATTCCATCGGGGACGTTATGACCTCCGTCACCGATGGCAGGCTTCGTGAGGTGCTGACAGACAGCCGGGAAAAGCACCGCACTCTGGGGCTTGAGACCGACAGGCTTCTGGACAACTACGGGGACAACGAAAGAGAGCCCTCCATCATGGCAAAGGGTATGTCCAAGCTGAAAAGCGAGTTTATGCTCACTGTTTCCGGGGACAACAAGGACTCCACGGTTGCAGACCTTATAACCGAGGGTTGCAACATGGGGGTGAAGTCCCTCTCGAAATACCTCAACGAATATACTGCCGCCGACGAAAAGTCAAAGGACATTGCAAAACGGCTTATCTCCGTTGAAGAGGAGCTGTGCCGGGACGTAAGGCGCTGGCTTTGAGCCTTGACATCGACCGGAGGTTGTGCTAAAATCAAGTCGCAGAGAAAGCTCTCTGCGACTTGTTTTTTTCGGGAGAAAGCCCTATGAGATACAGTGTTTTTGAAAAGCCTCTCCGTGTTTACGGAGTTCCCCATTTTGACCGGACCCACCGTCTTGAACGCCTTCCCTCAGAGCTGAGAGAAAGGCTGGATCTTCCGGACACCTGTGACATGGTCCATCTCGGCTCCCGTACCATGGGCGGCAGAGTTGGCTTCCGCACGGATGCAAAGCGTATTACCGTGGGTGCGAAGCTGGAGACCCTCGCGCCGGATCCGGGCATGGGCAGATACGCCTGCTCGTCTCTTGCGGTATATTTTGGCAAGGGTGAAAGCTGGCGTTTCGCCGGTCTTGTCTGCCCGGGCAGCTGGGAGGACATGACCCCTTCAAAGTGCTTTGAGCACGACGGAGGCATGGAGGACATTATGATCTATATGCCCCGCAACGAGGTGATAAGCGATCTTTGGATAGAGGTGGAGGAGGGCGCCGCCGTATGTGAGCCCACGGGCTATAAATACGGGGATAAGCCCATGGTCTTCTTTGGCTCGTCCATAACCGAGGGCGGTCACGCCGCTGTGGTCACCAACGCCTATTCCGAGCTGCTGTCACGCTGGGCAGACGCGGATTATTACAATCTGGGCTTCTCCGGAAGCTGTCACGGTCAGCTTGAGCTGGCAGATTTTATTTCCGGGCTGAACCCCGGCGTTCTCTTTTACGATTACGACCACAACGCCCCAACGGCAGACTACCTTGAGGCCACCCACGAGCCCTTTTTCAGGCGCGTACGCGAGCTTATGCCGGAGCTTCCGGTTATTATGATGACTGCTCCCAACTACGCCTATATGCCCGAAGCGGACAGACGGCGCAGTATCATCCGCCGCACATTTGAGAACGCCCTTGCCGCCGGGGATAAAAAGGTGTGGTTTGTGGACGGCAAGGAGTATTTCACCGGACGTGATGCCCACGTTTGCACCACGGACACCGTCCACCCCAACGACTTCGGTTTCCACCTTATGGCCGAAAAGCTCTTCCCCGTCTTAAAAGAGGCCCTTGGCCTGTAAAGCTGAAATAAAAACTGCCCGGATGTTCATGGGAACACCCGGGCAGTTTTTTTGTTTAGCCGCTTTTGCCGATGGTTGAATCTCTGCTTGAAAGGGGATCTGTTTGTGTTAAAGAAGTATATTTTCTATGTAAAATATGGTTGATATGTTTGCTACGCTGTGTTATGCTGAAATTAAAAGGGAGGATGAGTATATGTGCATTATAAAATGCGCTGTTGCTCTGTTTGACTGCGTATAGTCACTGTTCTTCCCGGTTGGAGGAAGGTTGTTAAAAGCAGTCAGACATGGCGCACAGTAACTTTAATATATAGCTGTGTGCCGTATTGATAATGTTGGAATTGAGTTTTTGGTGACATTATTTATACCTTTTTACTCCAGGGGCGCCAGGATGGCGGTGACTTCGCTTCGGTTGTGGAAAAGCTGGCGAAGGGCGACGATGCGGTAGTGTTTTGTGAGGACGGAAAGGCCGGAGTTTATCTGGGCGGTCCACTTTTTGGGGCGGAGCTTGAAGGTCATAATGCCGATGCCGTTTTCGGAGAGGTTTCCGGCGCATTCGGCCATGACCCGGGCGGATTCGTGAATATCCAGCTTCATGTCGTTTACGATGATGTCAAACTTACCTCTGGGTTCGGTGAGGTATTGCTGGGAGGTGCCCTTGAAATGGGTGACGGCTTTAAGGGCGAGTACCTCCGGGGCCAGGTTTGCCGGGTCAACTGCGGTGACGGAAAAGCCCTTTTCCGCCAGAACCCTCGTCCAGCCGCCGGGAGCGGCTCCAAGGTCAAGGGCTCTGCCGGGGATAAGGTCCCGGCCGTAGAGCTCCAAAGCCTCAAAAAGCTTGAACTCCGCCCGGGAGGCGGTGGAGTCCCCCTTGGCAAAGCGGCGCATTCCCCCGGGCCAGGAGCTGAGATTGTCCTCCGGGGCGGAGATGCCGTAAAACACCTCTTCGCCCAGCATAACAGAGATTATGGCGTCGGGCTCAGACCGGCGTGACGTATAGCCCTCTGCTTCGATGAGGGTGCCGATCTTTTCTGCGGCGGCACGTCGGGCGGCGGCGTCGAACCCGGAAAGGGCACGCACCTGAACGCTGAAGCTCTGCCCCGGGACGAGCCGGGAAAGGGCAAAAGCAGATATTTTTTCAAGCTCTTCCGGAGCGCATACCAGGTCTGCCGGACAGATGTGGCGCAAAAAGACGGGTTCGGTGGCTTTAATTCCGGCGGAGAAGTCCTCAAAGGTGAGCTCCGTTTCGCAAACCGCAAGGCCGGGCTCAAGCCATTTTACAACGGCAAGGGCGGCATCGGCTTTTTTAAGCTCTGAAAGGGTGAGGTCAACAGCGTCCGGCTGACAGGTGAAGATAAATCGGGACATTATATTTTTTATTTCCTTTCGGGAAGTTAAAACTCTCTCATTGAATTTTAGCAGATATTATGGTAGAATACAAGAGCGATACGCCGCATGACCGAAATTTTTTGCCCGACAGGGGGATGGTTATTTTATGATCAAGGTACTTATCTGGAACGAATACCACCACGAGACCTTTCCCGGCCGTCCGCAGGAGCTCTATCCCGACGGAATGCACAACGCAATTGCCCGGGGTATTGCCGCGCCGGATCTTGAGATACGCACGGCAACTCTGAAATCCGACGAATTCCAGGGTCTCTCCGACGAGGCTCTCTCCTGGGCGGACGTTCTCGTCTACTGGGCCCATTGCCGCCACGACGACGTTTTGGACGAAACTGCCCACCGGGTTGCCCGCCACGTGAGAAACGGCCTTGGCTTCGTGCCGCTGCACTCTGCCCACGGGTCGAAGGTCTTCCGCGAGCTCATGGGTACAAACTGCAACCTGCGCTGGCGCAATATGGACGAGCGCGAGCACCTTTGGGTGGTCTCGCCCCGCCACCCCGTTGCCGCAGGCGTTCCTGCGGAGTTTGCGCTGGCATCTGAGGAGATGTACGGCGAATATTTCGACATTCCCAAGCCCGAGGATATCGTTTTCCTGGGCTGGTTCAAGGGCGGAAACGTTTTCCGCAGCGGACTTGAGTTCACCCGGGGCTACGGAAAGATCTTCTATTTCCAGCCCGGCCACGAGAGCTGTCCCACCTACCACAATCCCCACGTTCTCAAAGTTATCTCCAACGCCGTGCGCTATTGCGCCAGAACCGCAGCTGAACCGAGGTTCAACGGCGAGTTTGAATACGGTGTTGAGCCCCTGTAAGCCCGAGGCTAAAAAACTTTACCGTTTCTTTACAAATATATTGACAAACCGTCACAAAGTGATATAATTACCTTACATAAAAATACAGGGCAGAGGCGCGGAAAATACGAGTACGCCGGAACTTCAGTGCGGAAGACACTGTTCCGGCCGAAAAGAGATTCCGCCGAAGTTTCCGGCCGTTCTCCGGTGACCGGGAGCTGGCTCGGTGCAGAATATGTGCCGGGTTGTCGCAAGGGGGTAGCCCTTTGCGGAGCGCTGCCGTGTGAGGACCGTTTTGTCTGACCACGGCTGAATATGCCGTGGTCATTTTTGTGAAACAAAACAGGTTTCCCCCAGGGAAAAAGAAAGGAAAAACCACAATGAAAAAGTTTGGCAGAACAAAGATCGCAATGATCCTTGCCGCGCTGATCGTGGTCATGGGCGCCCTGTCGCTGTTCGTCGGCGCACAGAGCGAGACCGACACGGATCCCCTTGCGGATTTCGACGGCGCAAACGAATACCTCGGCTCTTACGAAGACAATCTCATGGAAGATGAAGATTTCGAGACCAACCTCGAAAAGGCCATCGCCACCGTCCGCCAGAGCGTTAAGCGCTACGGCACTCTCTGGGCAATGGTCCCCCCGGTGCTGGCCATCGGTCTTGCCCTTATCACCAAGGAGGTCTATTCCTCCCTGTTCCTGGGCATTCTCTCCGGCGCTCTCATCTACTCCAACTTTAACCCCGTTGGCGCTCTGAACAAGACCTTCGGCGTTATCAGCGGAAGCCTTGGCGACGGCTGGAACATCGGTATTCTGATCTTCCTGGTCATCCTCGGCATTATGGTCAGCGTTATCAACCGTGCCGGCGGTTCCAGCGCATTTGGCAAGTGGGCCGCAAAGAAGATCAAGGGCAGATCCGGCGCTTCCTTCTTCACCTTCCTGCTGGGTGCCGTTATCTTCGTTGACGACTACTTCAACTGTCTCACCGTCGGCAGCGTTATGCGCCCCGTCACCGACGGTCACAATATCTCCAGAGCAAAGCTGGCCTACCTCATCGACGCCACCGCCGCTCCCATATGCATTATCGCCCCCATCTCCTCCTGGGCCGCCGCTGTTTCCAGCGTTGCCGCCGAGGGCGAGGGTCTTAGCCTTTTCATCAAGTCCATTCCCTACAACTTCTACGCCCTGCTCACCATCGCAATGGTCATTATCATCTCCTTTGCGAAGCTTGACTACGGCCCCATGAAGCTCCACGAGGACAACGCCGCAAAGGGTGACCTGTTCACCGTAGCCGCCCGTCCCTACTCCGCAAACGAAGAGACCGAAGCCAGCGAACGCGGCCGTGTTATCGACCTGCTTCTGCCCGTTGTCGTTCTCATCATCGCCTGCGTTATCGGCATGGTCTACACCGGCGGCTTCTTCGACGGCGAGACCTTCATCAACGCATTTGCCAACTGCGATGCTTCTCTGGGTCTTGTTCTGGGTTCATTCTGCGCCCTTGCTTTCACCTTCGTTTACTACCTCATCCGCCGCGTCGTTTCCTTCAAGAAGTTCATGCAGAGCGTTGTTGACGGCTTCAAGGCAATGGTCCCCGCCATCCTCATCCTCACCTTCGCATGGTCCCTCAGCGGCATTTCTCAGGAGCTGGGCTCCAAGGTTCTCGTTGCCGAGTTCATCCGCGGCACCGGTTCCGTGTTCCAGAACTTCCTGCCCGTTATCATCTTTATCATCGGCTGCGGCATGAGCTTTGCCACCGGTACCTCCTGGGGAACCTTCGGTATCCTGCTGCCCATCGTCACCTCCATCTTCTCCTCCGGCGAGCTTATGATCATCTCTGTCTCCGCCTGCCTTGCCGGCGCTGTCTGCGGTGACCACTGCTCCCCCATCTCCGACACCACCATCATGGCCTCCACCGGCGCACAGTGCGACCACCTCACCCACGTTTCCACCCAGCTTCCCTACGCACTCACCGTTGCCGGCGTTACTGCCGTGAGCTACATTATCGCAGGCTTCGTCCAGAACGTCTGGATCGCCCTGCCCATCGCCATCGTTCTTCTCGTCGGCACCCTGTTTGTCATCAAGCTCATCCAGGGCAAGAAGAAGGCATAAAAACCTCAGCTTAACACAAAAAACTCCGCAGATCGGGCGTTGTTCTTAGCGGAGAACTTATGCTTTGAGCAAAGTGCAAGCATCGCATTTGACCAGTCAAACGCAAATATGGGCAGTTGCCCAAACCCTTATAGCGACAGAAAGAGAGAACAAATCGGGTCAATCCGAAATGTTCTCTCTTTTTCTGTTGGTTTAATGAAATCGTTGCGCGGCAACGATGAAATCTTCACTTCGTTCAGATGAAATCCAAGGACAAGTCCTCGGATGAAATCAAATCCGTCTGAATACAACCCTGCGAAGCAGGATTTCATCGCGAAAGCGATTTCATCCACCGGAGGTGGATTTCACCCGTCGAAGACGGATTTCACTGCGTGTTCTCCGTTAAGGATAACACGCTAACCTGCGGAGTTTTTATATGCCGTTTTATTGTTTACTTCAGCTCTTCGATAACGGGGGTGGAGAGAATGCCCACTCTCTTGAGGTTGTACTGGTAGCTGAAGGAGGCGCCGGTGGAGCGGAATGCGTCGGGGCCGATCCAGCCGCGCATGGGGTCGGAGAGGTGGAGAGGTCCGAAGCTGTTAACTCTGCTGCCCCAGAGCTTGAGGCCGAGCGTGTGCTTTCCGGCGGAAACCTTGCCAACGGTGAGGGAATAGGGGGCGTAGACGATGTTGCCAACGTCCTCTCCGTCCAGCTCAACGGACACAAGTCCGCCACGGTAGTGGGGAACGGTGATCTTAAGGTCGCCGCCCTCGGTCTCGACTTCCAGCTTATAGGTGACGTTGGAGCCGTAGAAGGGCATACCCTGGGAGACGATGTCGCCAAAGGCCAGCGTTCCGGGTGCGGGGACGATCTTAGTCACGGCGCCGTGGCACTCAACGCCGAATGTGCCGAGGATGAAGGCGTTTTCGATGTTTGCTCTGCGGCTGAAGGGCACGTCCACAGTGAGAACGTTTTTGCCCTTTTTGATGGCGGGCAGGGGCAGAGTGAGAATGGAGCGGTCGGTGTAGTAGCCGTCCACGGCGTTTTCAACCTTTTCACCGTTGAATGTGACGGAGACGATATCCCCGTCCTCGATGGCAAGGTGTGCGCCGGAATAGTCGATATCGCTCATCACGGTAAAGCGCAGGTGGGCGGTGTGCTCACAGGGCTCTTCCGGAACGACCCAGGGCTGGGCGATGGCATCCATTCTGGAGGGCCAGCCAAGCTCGCTTCTCATGATATTGTCAAGCCTCAGAAGCTCCTCTGCGGGGCGGAATTCCTGATCGTCCAGGGCGTATTCTGCCATGTCAAGGAGGAAGACGTTTTCCTCGTCCATGGAATATTCGCAGAATGCGGGTACTGCAAGGGGTTTTGTCTCGGCGGTGCAGACTGCGGACGGAACGGGAGCTACGGACTTTTCTTCCAGGAAGTAGAGCCTTGAATCGTGGGGGTAGAGGGTCTCGCGGATATAGGTGAAGCCGTTTTTCGCCTCTGCCTCAACGGGACGGATCTCGCCGGAGAGGGTATCGTAGAGGGTGACGGCGTATTCGCCGGTGACGCGAATGCTGACGAACTGACCGTGGGGCACGTCGGGGTTGGGAGCCTTGTGTCCCTGGGCGATGAAGAGCCAGCGGCCGGTGTTGTCCTCTCTCATGCGGTAGAGCAGGTTACCGGTAAGGCTTCCGTTTCCGCCCCGGATCTCAACGTCACGCTCGCATTCCAGCGCTTCAAGAATGGCGCGCTTTTCAAAGGGGATGCAGATGCTCTTTTGGGCAAGTCTGGCGGCTCTGTCGGAGGGGACGGCGTCCACAAGGGTGGGAACGTCGCCTGCAAAGATAAGTCTGCCGCCTGCGGCAACGTAGGCCTCCAGCTTGTCCAGGGTGGAGGAGCGGATGGTCTCACAGCAGGGGACGATGACGGTGGTGTAGTTCATCTCGCCCACGTTCAGGGGAGCGCCCTCCACGGCGCACTGGGCGGGCAGGTTTGCCTCGCAGATATAGTCGAAGTCCACGGTGCCAAGGAGCATCCAGTTGATAAAGCTCTGGAAGTTTTCGTCCATCTGGTTGCGGGTAAGACGGGTGTGCTCGCCGGGACCCCAGTGGAGCCAGTAGCTTTCAACGGGGTGGATAACGCCCACGCGCACAAGGGGCTTGCCACGGGTGAGGGCTGTGCCAACACGGGCGAAATGGTCTTCAACGTAGGAATATTTTTCATGCCAGGGAACCTGGTAGTTGATGGATGCGGGGTAGTCGCGCTTGGCCTCGCCCTTCATGGACACCCAGGAAAGGTGGGGGACTCTGGCGGTAACGCCGAGAGCGGCCTGCCAGTCGCCCTGGAGCTTGTGGCCGCGGAAGTCAAAGTCCCAGTTTGTAACGCCGTAGAGCTCGGAGAGCACGCCGGGGTAGCCGTACTGGTTGGCGGCAGAGGCGGTCTGCTTGACGGTGGTATACTCCCGGCTGTCGCAGAGCATATCCACGCCCACAAGCCCAAAGGAACGGTAAGAGCGCATTGCCTCGCCCAAAGCGGCGGTCTGGCTTTCCAGGGTGGGCTCTTCCATCATGTGGCCGGTGAGCATAAGCCCGTGGTCACGGCACCATTTTCCGCAGTTGTCCGCAAAGGCCTGGGCAAAACGCTCGGCAATGTGGTCGTGGTAGCGGTAACGGGTGACGGAGGGGGCGCTTTCGGGAAGATCCCAGATGACCTCGGGGAAGAAGTCGAGAATATCCTCGCCGTAGGCCTGGAGATAAGTCTCGGGGATATCGTCGGTCCAGGGCAGGGTGATGTCCCGGAGCTCGCGGGCAAAATTGAGCGCGGTCTTGTGGGGGAACTGGGGCTCGTCGGTGAAGATGGAGGGAATGGTCTTTCCGAACTCGTCGCCCACCTTTTTCAGATAGGCCTCGTAGGTGATCTCAATGAACTTGTCGATGGCCTTTTTGTCCAGAGTGTTTACGTAGGTCTGGTTGTTGTACCATGGGCTGGGGTTGGGAGTTTCAACGTAGGCGTACCATTTGGTGCCGGAGGCAGTCTCGTCTTCGCCTATGCGGCGGTAGGATGCAAGATAGCCCTTTTCGTCCAGGCAGATATCGTAAGCGGCAACGAATTTGCCGTTTCCCGTGCGGACGGCCCGGGCGGAGGAGTCAAGACTGCTCTTCGAGGTGGAGTCCTCAGCGTAGGAGGTGGGGGTGAAGAGCAGGTAGCGGGAGCGGTATTCGGGGTGGCGGGTGACGTATCCCCCTGCGGCGCCGGAGGGCCAGCGGTCCTCGTCGTAGAGCCAGCCCAGCATGCCCTCTTCCTTGAATTTGTCAACACAGCCCTTGATAAGGTCCATGTATTCGTCGCTGAGATATGTGGTGGCCATGCCCGTGCGGACGTGCATATGGCCGCCGCCAAAGCCCATTTTCTTCAGCACTTTGATCTGTCTTGTGAGCTCGGAGAGCTCAAGCTTGCAGTTCCAGGCCCAGAAGGGGGCTCCGCGGAAGTCGGAGGTTGGATTTTTGAAAAGCTCCGGGGAGAGCTTTTCGGTCTTTTTTGCGTCGTAGATCATGGTTATATCTCCTTGCAGATCTGTCTGACCTTTGCTCTTTGAATTAAGCTTATTTTACCACAGTTTGGGCTGTTCTTCAATGGTTTTGTTCCCGTGGAACGAATAAAAAAATCGGGAGGAAGACGGGAAGGGGATAACTTGTGTATTTGAGTGAAAAAAGGAATAAAAAAGTCCTGAAATATAGGCGATGTCCCCTTGACGGGGTTAAAGATTTCTGATATAATTATGAAAATTTTGTGCGCAGGAGGCTCTTTGTACCCAAATGGACAGTGACAGTGACGACGGAAACCGATGCTTTTGCGGCGTGACCGCTTTTATCCGTGAATATATGGCATATCTGCTCCGGTACTGGCGGGTCGGGTATGCCTTTTTGTGCTTTGAAAGGGTGAGAATATAGTCTTTTCCTCTGAGACCCCAGGAAAAACATATCTTGAATTATCAGAAAAAAAGGAAGAGACTTATCATGCTTGAAGACCGATTGCCTATTATAATCATAATGGTGCTGTGCCTTGTTATGTCCGCGTATTTCAGCGCCACCGAAACTGCGTTTTCCTCAATGAGCCGCACCCGTGTCCGTACCCTTGCGGAAAAGGGAAAGAAAAAGGCCGCGCTTGCCCTTAACCTTTCCGAAAAATACGACAAGCTCATTTCCTCCATCCTCATCGGCAACAATATCGTAAACATTGCCCTTTCCTCTCTGGGTACGGTGCTGTTCATCGACCTTCTGGGCGCGGAAAAGGGCGCGACTGTCTCCACCGCGGTCATCACGGTGCTGGTGCTCATCTTTGGTGAGATAACCCCCAAAAGCATTGCAAAGGACGTTCCCGAGCGCTTTGCAATGTTCTCTGCTCCCATCATCCGCCTGGCAATGTGGATATTTGCCCCTTTGAACTGGCTGTTCTCTCTGTGGAAAAAGCTTATCTCAAAGCTTTTGAAGAGCGAGGACGATCAGAAGATGAGCCAGGAAGAGCTGCTCATGTTCGTTGAGGAGGTCCAGCAGGAGGGCTCCATCGACACCGAAGAGGGAAGCCTGCTTCGCAACGCCATTGAGTTTTCCGATCTCAAGGCCGAGGATATCCTCACCCACCGCGTGGACCTTGAGGCTGTCAGCGCCGATGCGGATAAGCTTGAGGTCGCCCGGGTGTTCACCACCTCCCGTTTTTCGCGCCTGCCGGTCTACGGCGAGGATATCGACGATATCATCGGCATTATCTACCAGAAGGACTTTTACGTCAACGGCGGCATAACCCAGAAATCCATACGGGAGATCGCCGTTCCGCCCCTGTTTATCCACCAGTCTGAAAAGATCAGCGACCTGTTAAAGGTCCTTCAGAGCAACAAGTCCCACATTGCCATCGTTCTTGACGAATACGGCGGAACACTTGGCATCGTCACCATGGAGGACATTCTCGAGGAGCTTGTGGGCGAGATCTGGGACGAGCACGACGAGGTCGTGGAGACCTTTAAGACAACGGAAAAGGGTTCGGTCATTGTGGACTGCACGGTGAATATGGACGATTTTGCCGAGTTCTTCGACGTTGAGATCCAGTCCGAGAGCATCTCCCTTGGAGGCTGGATAACCGAAATGCTGGAAAAGATACCCGTCTCCGGAGACTCCTTTGTGTTTGAAAACCTCACGGTCACCGTTACCGAGCTGGACGGCCACAGGGTCGCCTTTGCCGAGGTTGTAAAAGCCGAGCCCGAGGAGACCGAAGAAGAGGAAAAATAAACCGTTTCCCCTGCCGTGGGTCGGCAGGGGATATCTTTTGCCGGAAAAATATTGAAAGAACAGGCTGAATATGGTAAAATAGAGCCTGCAGAAAAACTTTGCACGAGGGGATAAATTTATGAGCAGAAAGAAAAAAACCGCCATAGTTCTGTCCATCGTTTTGCCCATCGCGGGAATACTCACCGCGGGGCTTATTGCGCTGGGCATCATACTTCTGACTAAAACCGATTTTTCAAACGACAGGGTCGCACCCAAGACCGACCTGAGGCTGAACGAGGGAGTTATTCTTCCCCAGAGCACCTGGGGTCTTGAGCGCAGATATCTTCGCCTTGAGGAAGAAGACGGGGTCTACACCCTGGTTTACCGGGAAAAGCTTCCGGATTTCTTTGAGGGGCTTAAAACCGGCGACGTCTTTTGCATCACTCCGGACAAAAACGCCGACCAGACCTTTTTCATTCACGGTTTTTCCGGCAGAGTGATCTCGAAGTCACGCTCCGGTGAGGAGGTCTCCGTCAGCTTCACCGTGCCGGACGTCACAGAGCTTTTCCCGGAGCTGAACATCAGCCTTGCAAGCTCCGAGCTAAAGCCCGATTCCGTGCTGTTCATTCCCGGTCAGGGCAGCTTTGAACAGACCGCCAACCCCGGCTCCACCCTTATGGCGGCATCTCCGGCGGTGCTTGCGGCGTTTAAGGTCAACGAGATGGACACGGACTTTTCCATGAAGACCGGAAACGGGGTATCTCTTCTGGATGACTACGCCTATATCTGCGAGGAGCTAAAAATAAAGACCAAGACCCAGACTGAGATTGGCCCCCTTGAGCTGGATCTTGACAGCAGAGTTATTTTCGAGGATCTTGCCGTCAAGTCTGACATTGCCTACCACACCGACGAGTCCACCGGCGAGGTGGTCATCGACAATTACGATATCGGCGTTATCTCAAAGCACAGAATGGACATGACCGTAAAGCCCTCTGTCAGCGCCGGGCTGGACGATATCAACGGAGGCTTTTCCATTATCGACTTTAAGGACGCCACCGACGCCGAGGACGGAAAGATCGTTCTGGGAACCTTCCTGGTGGGCTTCTACGTGCCCTTTTTGGAGAGCGACACAAACAACGTGTCCTACCTCTCGCTGGGTCTTGCAATACAGCTCACCCTCACAGCCGAGGGCGAGCTCTCTATGGAGTGCCGCTACGAGCAGTCCGGCTATTCCCGTATCGAGGTGGACTCCGAGGGCAACGTTTACGAAGAGATCCGGGGATACGACTATCCCAACCCCGTGGTCGACTCCTCCCTCCCCACAGCAGAACAGCTTGCCTCCCTGCCGGATATGAAGTGCAGTGCCTCCGGCGAGATAAGACTTCACGCGGGGCTTGGTATTGACGCCGGACTTTGCATTTTCGGCACCGTACCTGAAGATATCCAACA
>SVLY01000086.1 GCA_015067715.1 Oscillospiraceae bacterium
AAATGTGGTATATAATCATATAAGAGAAACTGTATACCTTTATATGTAACTGATACGGGAGAATTAATTACCATGATGTTTTCAAACGATATAGGCATAGACCTTGGCACAGCCACCATACTGGTTTACGTAAAGGGCAAGGGCATCGTCCTTCGGGAGCCCAGCGTTGTCGCCCTGAATAAGGACACCGGCAGAATGCTCTCCGTGGGCACTGAGGCTCAGAGAATGCTGGGCAGGACCCCGGGCAACATCGTCGCCCTCCGTCCCCTGCGCGACGGCGTTATCTCCGACTACGGCGTTACCCAGAGAATGATCAAGGAATTTATCCGCAAGGTCCTGGGCTTCCGCCTGTTTAAGCCCCGTCTGGTCATCTGCGTTCCCAGCGGCATCACCGAGGTGGAGGAGCGCGCCGTTTTCGACGCCGGTCTTCAGGCAGGCGCACGTCAGGTCTACCTCATTGAAGAGCCCGTTGCCGCGGCGATCGGCGCCGGCATCGACATTTCCAAGCCCAACGGAAACATGATCGTCGACATCGGCGGCGGCACCACGGATATCGCCGTTATTTCCCTTGGCGGCATCGTTGAGTCCACCTCCATCAAGATCGCAGGCGACCGCTTCGACGAGGCTCTTATCAAGTACATCCGCAGAAAGCACAACGTTCTCATCGGCGAGCGCACCGCAGAAGAGATCAAAATGAAGATAGGCTGTGTTTACCCCCGTCCCGAGGATATCGCCATGGACGTCAAGGGCCGCTGCCTTATGACCGGCCTTCCCAAGGTCTTCGTGGTGTCCTCCAGCGAGGTCCTCGAGGCCTTTGAAGAGGTCTCCGTCAACATCATCGAGGCCATTCACTCCGTTATGGAGCATACGCCCCCCGAGCTTGTTGCGGACATTTCCACCAACGGCATCACCATGACCGGCGGCGGAAGCCTTGTTTACGGCTTTGACAAGCTCATCTCCTCCCACACCGGCATAGAGACCCACGTTGCCGAGGACGCCGTAAGCTGTGTTGCCTACGGCACCGGCAAGGCTCTGGACAATCTGGCCGCCATGCAGGACGGCTCCACAAATATCGCCCGCCGCCGTCAGATGCAGAGAGTCTGATCGCCGGGTGTTCATCAGAGGTTTTTAAGCCTATGAATACAGTTGAATGGGCCGCCGAAAACGGCAAGAGAATACATTTTATCGGCATCGGCGGCGTTATGATGAACGCCCTCGCCCTTGAAATGCACCGCAGAGGAGCCGTCGTCACCGGCACCGACCGTGACGAGAGCGAGACCGTGCTCCGCCTTCGGGACATGGGCATTCCTGTCCACATCGGCCACGATGCGGACGTAATTAACGGCGCGGACATCGTGGTCCGCAACGCCGCGATCAAAGACACCTCGCCGGACATCGTTCGCGCCCGTGAGCTGGGAATTCCCGTGCTTGAGCGCCCGGACGTTCTGGGGCAGATAATGAGCGAATACGGCCGTGCAATTGCCGTTGCCGGCACCCACGGAAAGTCCACCACCTCCGGCATGGTCACCCACGTGCTCAGCCGGGAGGGGCTGGATCCCACCGCCTTTATCGGCGCGGTGCTTCCCACCATCGGGGGAGTTTACTGCCTTGGAAAAAACGACTGGTTCGTTGCCGAGGCCTGTGAATACTGCGAGAGCTTTCTCTATCTCCACCCCCACACCGCCATCATCCTGAACGTTGAGGCGGATCATCTTGACTATTACAGCGGCATTGAACAGATAATGGACTCCTTCGAAAAGTTCGGGCTCAACACCCCCGAAGAGGGCGGAAACATTGTTGTCAACGCCGAAAATGCCAACGCAATGGCCGTTGCCGCAAGGCTTTCCTCCCGCCGCAACGTTGTCACCTACGGTATCGGCACGGGAGATTACCGGGCTGAAAACCTTGTTTACCGCGCCGGCTGCGGAGCGTACGATCTTTACAGGGGGGATGAGCTTCTCTGCCGCATTGAGCTCACCGTTCCCGGAAGCCACAACGTCTCCGACTCTGTGGGCGCCGCCGCGGCCCTTATCACCGAGGGCGTGGATCCGGAGCTTGTGGCCGCAGGGCTTTCCTGCTTCCCCGGAATGGAGCGCCGCTTCCAGTACCTTGGCACCTACAACGGCGCGAAGGTCTACGACGATTACGCCCACCATCCCGACGAGATCCGCGCCACCCTTCAGACCGCCGCGGCCATGGGGGCAAAGCGCGTGGTCTGCCTTTTCCAGCCCCACACCTATTCCCGCACGGCGGCCCTTTTAGAGGATTTTGCCCGGGAGCTTCAGCTTGCCACCGACGTTATCCTCACGGATATCTTCTCCGCCAGAGAGACCAACACCTTCGGAATATCCTCCGAGCACATCGCCCGGCGCATACCCGGAGCGAGATATATCCCCACCCTTGAGGCGTGCCGGGAGGTTCTCTCCGGCGAGCTTGGCCAGGGGGACATTTTCATCGCCTGCGGCGCCGGAAACGTCAACCGGGTCGCCCGTTCTTTGGTGGGCGGCTGTGAGTGCCGGTAAAAAGATCGATTCAGTTCTTAAAATTCACATAACGGAAGGTTTACAGAGATGAACTTCATGACCGAGGATTTTTTGCTTAAGACTGCCACAGCACGGACCCTCTACCACGAGGTCGCCGAAAAGATGCCCATAATCGACTACCACTGCCACCTGTCCCCGGCAGAGATCGCCGCGGACAAGCGCTTTTCCTCCATCACCGAAGCCTGGCTGGGCGGAGACCACTACAAGTGGCGCCTTATGCGCCTTGCGGGTGTTGACGAGGAGCTTATAACCGGCAAGGGCGACGAGAGAGAAAAATTCCGCGCATACGCCAAAACTCTGGAGACCGCCATCGGCAACCCCCTTTACCACTGGAGCCATCTTGAAATGAAGCGCTATTTCGGAATTTCCGAACCGCTGAGCTCCAAAAACGCGGACAGGCTCTTTGACGAGATGAACGGCCGTATTGCCTGCCCCGACTTTTCCGCTAAGAACCTTATCAAAAACTCCAACGTCCGTGTCATCTGCACCACCGACGATCCCGCAGACGATCTTGCCCACCACCGCGCAGTTGCCGCAGACCCCATTGAAAACTGCAAGGTGCTTCCCACCTTCCGCCCGGACAAGGCCGTTCTCATTGAAAAACCGGAGTTTGTTGAGTATATGGTAAAGCTTTCGGCCGTCTCCGGTGTGAAGATCGGCTCTGCCGCCGACTGTCTCAAGGCGCTTGAAGCCAGAATCGACTATTTTGCCTCTCTGGGCGGAAAGCTCTCCGACCACGATTTCGGCAGAGTTCCCTCCCGCATTGCCAC
Organism: Oscillospiraceae bacterium; assembly: GCA_015067715.1. Classification (GTDB taxonomy): domain Bacteria; phylum Bacillota; class Clostridia; order Oscillospirales; family QAMX01; genus SIG499. The sequence continues at coordinate 3,314 of SVLY01000086.1, forward strand.
CGAGGCCGAGGCCGACGCCGTATGGCAGAAAAAGATGAACGGCGGCGAGCTTACCGAGGCCGAAGCCGACGGCTACAAGGGCTGGATCATCGTCCGCCTGGCAGAGTGCTTTGCCCGCAGAAACTGGACAATGCAGCTCCACGTGGGCTCTATGAGAAACAATTCCTCGAGAATGTTCGGCCTTATCGGCAGGGACACCGGCTTTGACACCATGTCCGACTACGAATGCGCCTATAACCTCTCCCGTCTGCTGGACGAGATGGACAAAAACGGCGCAATGCCCCGCACGGTGCTCTACACCCTCAATCCCAAGGACTTTTACCCCATGATCGCCCTTTGCGGCTGCTTCACCCAGCCCGGCATCAGAGCAAAGACCCAGTTCGGCTCTGCATGGTGGTTCATCGACCATAAGGACGGTATGGAACAGCAGCTTCGCAACACCGCCAGCATGAACCTGCTTTCTGCCTTCGTCGGAATGCTCACAGACTCCAGAAGCTTCCTTTCCTACCCCAGACACGAGTATTTCCGCCGCATTCTCTGCGATCTTATCGGCCGCTGGGTTGAGGACGGGGAGTTCCCCGCCGACAGAGACGCTCTTGACCGCATAGTTGCGGGAATCTGCTACGAAAACGCCGAGGGCTACTTCGGATTTTAAACTTATCACTATTCCATATACCTATATTTTCCAAACGGGAGGCGATGGGCTTTGAGTGACTGGAAGCGCATACTTGAACAGCGTCCGGACGATAAACGTGAAAAACGCAGGTTCGAGACAACGGAAGTGAATACCGTCAAACCAAAGCTCAGACCCTATATGGGGCTCAGCCCCAAGCTGTTCTGGGCGGCGGTGGGTGCAGTTGCGCTCTGCGTTATCGTGGCCATCGTGTGGATAATGCTTCTGGCCGTACAGGTTCGGGACTACGACAGGATCTATCCCGGGGTCACGGTGTTCGACATAAACGTGGGCGAGATGACCATCGAAGAGGCGACCGCCACCATAGAGGAGTACAGCGACAACTACTTCTCCGGGAAACAGCTTCGTCTTGTTTGCGGAGAGGACGTCGTCGTGATGAACGTCAAAGAGGCCATGACCGCCATAGATGTGGACTATATCGCCGGTCTTGCCTACAGCTACGGCAGAACTGAGGGTCTTTTCGCAAGAGTGCGGCTGATAAACCGCAACGAGCCCAGACCCCTTGCGGTGAGCGAGGGCTTTACCATCAACGAGAGCTACGTGACCCGCAAGATCGAAGAGCTTGCGGACATCGTTGAAAAGGACTTTGTAAACTACAAGGTCACAAACACCGGCACGTCCCTTGAGATAATCCGGGGACAGAACGGCACAACCGTAAACCGCACGGAGATCGAGGACGACGTCAACGCCGCCCTTTCCGCCGCAGTGTTTGACGATATCACCGTAAACGCCATCGTCCGCGAGGCAACGCCTCCGGATATCGACTACCTGAGAAGCACGGTCTACGTTGCACCCCAGAACGCCTACGTTGAGCGCACCGGCACGAAGAGCTATTACGTTCACGACGAGGTGGTCGGCGTGGACATAGACACCGAGCAGATGAAGGCCGATATGCTTACCAACGGTTGGGACTGCAAGGTCTACGACTTCATCTACACCCAGCCTGTCTCGGTTTCCGAGCTTAAAGAGATACTGTTTATGGACACTCTTGCCACCTACACAACCACCCTTGACACCTCCAACGCCGGGCGAACCACCAACGTAAAGCTGGCGGCAGAGGAGGTCAACGGCACGGTGCTCCTTCCTGCCGGCGGCGGAAGGGACGGGGACGAGTTCTCCTTCAACGATATCGTGGGCGAGCGCTCCGAAAGCCTGGGCTACCAGAACGCCACGGTTTTTGCCAACGGCGAAATGGTGGACGGTATCGGCGGCGGCATTTGCCAGGTTTCCTCCACGGTCTACGTTGCGGCGCTGAAGGCAGACCTTGAGATAACCGAGCGCCATTCCCACGTGTTCTCCGTTGCCTACGTCCCTCTAGGACAGGATGCGACCGTTCAGTGGGGCTATCTGGACTTCAAATTCAAAAACTCCCTTGAATATCCCATAAAGATCGTTGCCGAAGTGGTGGGAAGCGAGCTTACCGTCACGATTCTCGGCACTATAACCGACCCGGACGTTGAGATAGTTCTTGAATCCGTAAAGACCGAAGAGATCGACTTCGAAACGGAATACCGGGCGAACATCAGCCTTCCCTACGGAACCTACCGCCTGAAACAGCGCGGCCAGGTTGGCTACCGCTGTGAGGTCTACAAGCTGATCTACCGCAAGGGCGTTCTCGAGGACAGAGTTCTTGTGAACAACACCTATTACGATCCCGCCAACCGGGTCATCGAAGCAAACCCGGTGCCGTAAGTTAACAAAAAAGCCTGATCTGTCTGCCCGACAGATCAGGCTTTTTTGAATGATGTTTGCCTTCGGCAAATGATGTGCACTTCGTGAATGATGTTTGCCTTCGGCAAATGATGCGCACTTCGTGCGTGATGTCGCCTTCGGCGCGTGGGAAGGCAAACATCGCATCATTGCGACCGAAGGGCAATATAACTGCAAAGCAAAATCCGCCGTCAGGCGAATATAACTTTATACACAACCGGGACGCACTTCAGTTACGAGGTGCGCCCCGGTTGTGTATAAGGAGTACTATTTTTCAGCAAACTCAGCTTTAATGGAGATAACGTCAAGGTTTTGGCCGAGGTCAAGGCTGGTCACAACGTAGCAGGTGCACTCTCCGGAGCCTGTGTAGGTAACGGTGATATCCTCCGGGGAGACGGGGCGGCTTTCGCTGTTGAGGATAATGCTGGGGATAAAGGCCTCAATGTCGTCCACGTCGGCAGAGGTGGGGGTGAACTCAGTTGTAATTGTGACAACGGAGCCGGTGCAGGTCACGTCCGTCAGCATTCCGGAAACGCCGAAGCTTCCCAAAAGGGCGGGAGAGGTGGCGTCGGTGACGTCGTAGATAAAGGCGGTGACCTCGCTTCCCGTCTCTGCGCAGACGGCAAGACAGTTTTCAACGGAGAACAGGGCGATCACCCTGACGTCGCGGCCGAATACGATGGTTCCGGTACGGCCGTGGGCGTCCTGCGTGCGTACCACGTTATGCTCCGTGCCCACGTCGGCGGAAAAGTCCCTAGTGTTCACACTGGGACGGGGAGATTCCGGCGCGGTGGTCTGGGACTGCTCAGAGGTCGTGCCAAGTCCGGGCTGGATGAGCCCGTAAATGGTGCGGTATGCGCCGTTGACATCTGCGGATGCGGTGTGGGTGGGCAGAGCCTCGGTGGCGGGCAGAGCCTCGGTGGCGGGCAGAGCCTCGGTGGCGGCCAGAGTGGTAGATGCGCAGTCGTTTTCGGCGTCAAGCAGGCCTTCGAAGTAAAGATAATGATCCGAGGAGCCGTCTGTGGGTATTGAGCTTTCCGGAGCGGCAGAGCCGCATCGCATGGTGGCGGCCATAAGAAGGGGAGCTCCGGCAATGCAGATCACGGTAAAACAGGCCGCAAGGGATGTAAGCGTTGCAATTTTGCGGCGGCGCAGGCGTGCAAAGCGGTGGTTTCCCCGGAGGGGAGGCGCTGCGGCGTAGGCGGAAAGTGCGGCCTTTTTCTCGTCGCTGAGAGTCTGGCCGTCCATTGCCCGACGGTAATTTTCATAGTTCATCGCCGAATTCTCCTTTCAGTTGGTCTTTCAGCCCGGCTCTTGCCCGCTGAAGATGGGATTTTACGGTATTAACACCCAAACCGGTCACGTTGCTTATGTCCTTGATGGAAAGTTCCTCGTAGTAAAAAAGATGTATGCAGAGTCTTTGCTTGGGTGGAAGGGCCATAACGGCGGAAAGAACGGCTCCGTCGTCGTAGCTGTCCTCCGTGCCGAGGTTTTCGGCACAGTCCAGAGCAGAGCTGTGTCTTCTGTAGGCAGAAGTGAGAAGTGTTTTGGCACAGTTTGCCGTCACCTTGAAAAGCCAGTTGCGGCAATGCTCCTTCGATTCCAGCTGGGGTCTTTTTCGAAAGAGCCGGAAAAAGACCTCCTGACATACGTCTTCGGCATCCTCGCGGTTGCCCGTGTAGGACAGGGCGAGGCGGTATACTGCATCGGAAAAATCGCTGACCGTTTCGGCTGTCAGTTCATAGCGCTCTGAACCGACGTCCATTTCAGCACCTCCGTTTCTCTTTTCATAATACAATACCTCCCAGGTCCTCCCGGGGTTGCAGAGTTCTGATAAAATATTTTATTATTTTTTCACAGTCCTGTCAAGGCGGAGCCTTATTCAAGAGCATATATGCTCCGGGGAGCGAATATGATACGGTATAGATAAGGAAACGAAAGGGCGGACCGAATAAATGGAGCTTGAGATCAAAAAGGGAACCTTCCGCGGTTGTGTGCCGGTATATTCAAAGACCCTCACCGCGGAGGAGAGCACGGATGCGGTGGTGCCGGACAGCAAACCGGATATACTTCGCATTGCTGATGCAAGATGCGTTGCAGAGCTTTCGGGAAAGGAGCTTCGGGGCGGAAAGGTCTATCTTTCCGGAACGGTAAAATGCTTTGTTATCTACGCCCCTGAGGGCGCTTCGGCTCCCGAGAGCCTTGGGGTAAGCCTCCCATTTTCCGTGGCGGCAGATCCGGGAGAGGACTGTCGGGGTGCGGTGATACGGGCGCGGGTGATGGGAGCGTCGGTGCTGGCGAGAGAACAGAACCCAAGGCGTATAAACCTCAGAGCCACCGTTCGTCTGGGGCTTGAGCTGTGGTGCTCACGGGAGATAAGCTGGTGCGAGGATATTGCAAACGCCGGGGAATATTTCGTGGAGATGCTTTCCGAAGAGCTTCGCACCGTGGCTGTCGGGGGATTTGGAGAAAAGATGCTCAGCATTTCCGAAAGCGCCGAGCTGGGCGAGGTCAGAGTTACCGGCGCCGAGCTTATGTCCTGGGAGCTGAGACCTGCCGTGAACGACGTGAAGCTTATCCCGGGTAAGGCTGTCTTCAAGGGCAATCTGGACGTCCGCGCACTGCTGAAGACCCCGTCGGACGGCTCTGCCACGGCCCAGATAGCCCTTTCCGTGCCGTTTTCGGGGGTGACCGACTGCGAGGGTGCAGACCCGGACGGCGAGGTGGGGATTTTTGTGAGATGCTTTGATTCCGAGCTTTCCCTCACCGAACTGATCCGCGAGGTATGTGAGGAAAGCGCCATGATCGACGCCGGACACGAATGGGTTTTCAAGGGCGATACAAATGTCCTCCTGACCGCCGACAGCGCCATGCTCAAACAATGCGCCCGCGTACTTTGTGAAAATGCCCAGAAATACGCACCATCGGGCAGCACGATCACGCTGGTTGTGCGCAGAAACGCAGAAGGCGCACAGTTCTCCGTGCAGGACGAGGGCATCGGCATCGGAGCTGAGGACGTCGCCCACGTCTTCGATCGGTTCTACCGT
>SVLY01000011.1 GCA_015067715.1 Oscillospiraceae bacterium
TAAAAATAAAAGCACGTACCCAAGGCTCCCTCTCCGAGGGAGCTGGATCGGCCAAAGGCCGAGACTGAGGGAGTGAATGCACCGGCGTATCATCCCGTTCGCCTTTTCCGGCGGCATTGTGCCGATGGCAACGTTTGCGGGCGAACGCAGTTCGCCCCTACGGGTGCAATGCGCTGTAGTTCGAAATAGCGCCAAAGGCAGCCTTCACCTCATCCGCCCCTTCGGGGCACCTTCCCCTACAAGGGGAAGGCAACTTAAGGCTCCCCCTCGCAGGGGGAGCTGGATCGGCCGAAGGCCGAGACTGAGGAGGTGGAGCTTGCCAAATGCACCATTTTTCAATATCTTGCAAAAGACCGCCTCCGTGCCCCCTCCGCCCCTGCGGGGGCACCTCCCCCGAGAGGGGGAGGCTTTTGGCGTATCATACCGGGTCTCCCTTACCTATTTACACACGCAAAAACCGCTCTGAAAGACTCAGCCTTCAGAGCGGTTTTTTCACTTTACCGTCTCTACGTGAAAGGGCCTGTTGATCTGCATGGGATAGGTCTCCATCAGCAGACCGTCGTACTCGACACAGAGCTTTGTGCCGACGGCGGCCTCCGTGCCTTCGGGAAGCCAGCTCAGGCTGAAAAATATCCTGTCTCCGCTTTTTCTCTCCCACTGATCCTGGGCAGGTTCGATTATGGCAAGGTCGCCGGATATCTCCACGATCTGGGCGTACATGGTGTAAGAGCGGCCAATGTTCACCGCAACGTCCCCGTCGTAGCTCACGGCAACGTATTTTCCATCCACGTTCCACACGTCCCGGCTCTCCTCCGCCGTCTCCGGCTCACCCCAGGCTGCATTAAGCTCTGCCCGGGTGAGCTCATTTTCCGGCTGATACCACGGCGTGTCCGAAGCAAGCACATCTTCAATGTCCGGAACGGTTCCCGCTCCACAGCCGAAAAGGCCAAGGACAAGAACGGCACAGATACATATCAGAAGCAGTTTTTTCACGCTTTATTCCTCCGTTATATTATAGGGCGGAGAGATCATCTCCCCTTCCCCGTTGGTGTACGTTGTCTGTTCAACGGCGGTCTGGGGTTCGACGTTTTCCTCCGGAACGTAGCCGTTTGAGGTGTACTCAACGACGCTCTCCTCACCCATGTCTTCCTCAACGACCTCCTCGGTCTCGGGGTAGACGTAGACGATTTCTTTTCCGGGGACGTTGTCCTTCACCCACTCCACGAATCCGTCGGTCTTTTCCTTGCCGACGAAAAAGCTCTTCATGGTGCCAAGCAGGTTCGTCCACACGTAGCCGTCTTCGCAGATGACCAGCGCGGCGTTGTCCTTACCCAGCGCCTTGTGCTCCACGGTCACGGTGAGCACGCCCACTGCCGGCCAGGAGAGGTCTCCCTGGTTTTCAAGAGTGAGGTCCGAAAAAAGCATCTCCCACACAGCCGAGTCTTCAAAATCCTCGAACCGAATCTCGGAATGACTGCCGTCATCCTTAAGCCAGTAGAAGGTGGCTCCCCCAAAGGATACATTGTTTTCATAGTCAAGATCCTCTGTGAGCTGACCCAGAGTTGCGGGATAATACCAGTTGTTTTCGTAAACGTACCAGCCGGGCTCATCCTCAACCTTAACCGCCACGGCGCACTCCGGGGAAATGCCCGCAATTGCCCAAACACGGGCAGCGGCGGTGTGGACCGTGCCGGTGTAGACATCGTCCCCCATCAGCAGGCCGCTTCCCAAAAGCTCACCAACCCGTTCCTCCTCAAGGGGCCCCCGGAAGGATACGTGGTATTCTCTCTCTTCGAAGTCAAGGCCGTTGTATTTCTCTGTGAGGGTCTTTTCGTCCCAATTTTTGATCACCGCAGTCTCGTTGTAGGTGGCTTCCGTTGTGGAGGCCGTGCCGAGATAGATCTGCTCCACCGGCCATTTTGGCTCGTTGGAGCTACGGCGGGCTATTCCTACGGCACCCAGCGCCACAAGGCAGATGCACGCCGCCGCGGCAGTCCATTTTATCCAGACCGCTTTTGCCTTACTCTTCTTTTTTGCGCCCTCAAGGACGAATTTGTCCTCTGTTTCACCAAGGGCAAAAAGTATGTCTTCGCTTTTCACGTGTCAAAACCCTCCTGTTGAAGTTTGGTCTTCAAGGCTTCCCGGGAGCGCATAAGGCTCATTTTCACCTTACTCTCCCCCAGCCCCATTTCCCGGGCGATCACAGAAACGCTTTCCATATACCAGTAGCGCTTCACAAAGATCTGCCGGGCTTCCGGCTTAAGTCCGGAGAGAAAACCGTTCAGCGCATCCCGCAGGGCAAGCCTGTCGGCAAAGTCGCCGCTGTCGTCCGGAAGACAGTCTTCCAGCTCGTGAAGGCATTCTGCCGTTCTTCCGCCGCCCCGGCGCAGAGCAGAACGCTCTCTGAGCCTGTCAAGTGCCAGGTTGCGTGTTATCCTTGCGGCATATGCCCCCAGATTTTCCGGTTTTTTCGGGGGAATTTCGTTCCAAAGCCGGAAAAGGGTATCGTTAAAACACTCCTCCCCATCCTGGGGCGAGCCGAGAATGTTTTCCGCAAGCCTTCGGCACAGACCGCCGTATTTGTTTGCGGCGGCGCCTATGGCGTCTTTTTCCCGGGACAGAAAAAGTCCCAGTATTGTCCGGTCTTCCACGGTTTTTCTCTCCTTTCTCATTACAAAAGGCCTTTCACCCTTTATAACGGATTTTTACTTCCCGGGGTCACGGGAAAACGAAAAAATTTTCCCGCACACCCACAAAGGGGGCGCGGGAAAACAGGACTATCTTACGTATTCGAACTCGAAATTGTTTATGCTCACGGTGTCGCCTTCCTGTACGCCCATCTGCTCCAGCCTGTCGAACACGCCCATGTCTCGCAGAACTCTCTGCATATAGGCAAGGGATTCGTAATCGTCCGGGTCCACCATGGCGATGGAGTCCATAAGCTTCTTGCCGGAGACGACGTAAACTCCCTCTTCTCTGGTGATAACAAGGTCGTCGGAAACGGTCTTTTCCGGGGGAACGTATTCTGCCTCGAAGACCTTGATGGGGGGAAGCTTTGAAAGCTCCTCGGCAGTGCGGTTCATAAGCTCACGGGTGCCCTCGGCCATGGCCGCGCTCATGGAAAACACGGGGTAACCGTAGCTCTCGCAATGGGCAATGAGCCGCTGAAGGTTGGTATCGTCCTGGGCAAGGTCGCATTTGTTTGCCGCAACGATCTGAGGACGGGATGCAAGATCTTCGGAATAGAGGAAGAGCTCGGAATTTATGCGCTCGAAGTCCTCCACGGGATCGCGGTCCTCGCTGCCGGAAACGTCCACGATGTGGATAAGCAGGCGGCAACGCTCAACGTGGCGCAAAAAGTCTATGCCAAGTCCGGCTCCGTCCGCCGCACCCTCGATAAGGCCGGGAATGTCCGCCATGACGAAAGAGGTATCGTCCACGGAGACGATGCCGAGGTTTGGCACGAGAGTTGTGAAATGGTAGTTTGCGATCTTGGGTCTGGCGGCGCTCACCACCGAGAGAAGGGTGGATTTTCCCACGTTGGGAAAGCCCAGCAGGCCAACGTCTGCCAGAAGCTTCAGCTCAAGGGTAACGTCCCGCACCTCGCCCTGGGTGCCGCTGTGGGCAAATCGGGGGCACTGGCGCGTGGGGGTCGCAAAGTGGCTGTTGCCCCAACCGCCGCGGCCGCCCTTTGCAATGACGAACTCGTTGTTCTCGCCGCTGAGGTCGCAGATGACAAGGCCGGTCTCCCTGTCCTTGACGACCGTGCCGTCGGGCACGCGGAGCACAAGGCTTTTGCCGTCACGGCCGAAGCACTTTTTCTTTCCGCCGTTTTCTCCGTTGCCGGCGGTATATTTTCTGCGGTATTTGTAGTCCATAAGGGTGGACAGGTTGGTATCCGTGCGGAGGATAATGTCGCCGCCCCGTCCGCCGTCGCCGCCGTCGGGTCCGCCTGCGGCAACGTATTTTTCTCTGTGGAAGGAAACGGCGCCGTTGCCGCCGTCACCGGCCTTGAGAACGATATTTGCACTGTCTATAAACACTTTTCCACCTCCGAAGGTGAGTCTGGGCTAATTATACCACAAGCCCCGGTTCTTTTCAACTTTTGGGTTCGACGTGGGCATAAAAATTCCCCGAACTGACCATCAGTCCGGGGAATTTGTCAGAAAGCGATCAAATTACTGCTCGACGGGGTAGACAGAGACCTTCTTGCGGTCCTTGCCAACACGCTCGAACTTGACCTTACCGTCGGAGAGGGCAAAGAGAGTATCGTCGCCGCCGATGCCGACGTTGTTGCCCGGATGGATCTTGGTGCCGCGCTGACGAACAAGGATGTTGCCGGCGAGAACAAACTGACCGTCCGCCTTCTTGGTGCCGAGTCTCTTAGACTCGCTGTCGCGGCCGTTCTTGGTGGAACCAACGCCCTTCTTATGAGCAAAAAACTGGAGACCTATCTTCAGCATTTTATGTGTCCGTACCTTTCATCAAATCTTTTTCCCGGATCGCTCCGCACAAACGGAGATCCGTAGATGGGAAGCATATTCCCTGGCATTTTCCTCAAGGGTGGCTTTTGCCGCCGAGAGGATCCTGTGGCAGTTCTGTTTTTCTTCATCCGAAGAGCTTTTCAGCCTAACGGAGATCATGGGCTCGTCCGATTGGAGAACCTCGGTTGCATATCCGCACACGTCGGTGAGATAGCATTCGCAAACCGCTATCACGGCGCTTACCGCCGCACAGACTATGTCGTTTCCCGCAGTGGCGTAGCCGCTGTGACCCCGGGCTTCGACCCCGAAGAGCAGGCCGTCACGCGCATAAAAACGAACCTTTGTCATTTATTTAGGTGCTTAGCCGTTGATCTTGTTGATCTGGACCTTGGTGTAGGGCTGACGATGGCCCTGACGTCTTCTGTAGTTCTTCTTCGCATTATACTTGAAGACGAGAACTTTCTTTGCCTTGGCGTTCTTGATAACAGAAGCTTCGACAACTGCGCCGTCAACGTAGGGAGCGCCAACAACAATGCCTTCATCATTGGAGATGACGGTGACCTTGTCGAACTTGACGTTCTCGCCGACCTCTGCGCCGAGCTTCTCCAGGAAAACGATATCGCCCTCCTGAACCTTGTACTGCTTTCCGCAGGCTTCGAATACAGCGTACATTCCTTTTACTTTCCCCTTTCATGTCAACTGACGTGCCTTTTTTAAAGTTAAGGCCGTGTAACTCCCGCTCGAAATAACGGAGCTGCGCCGGAAAGCCGGGCAGACTTAAAACAACCGTTCCGAAACGGCCTCACTATTATATCAGAAGACAAGAGCAATGTCAAGGCTTTTTTTACTTATTTTTCATGTTTTTCCCGGGGTTTACACCGAAAATCCCGGGCAGAGAGAAACTTCTCTGCCCGGGAAAGCCGTTTTGGTTTTTCAGGAGATGCAGTCTGCAAATCTGCAGGCAGCAAGGGCGGCAACTGCGCCGTCTCCGCAGGCGGTAGCCGCCTGGCGGACGGTCTTTGTGCGGCAGTCTCCGGCGGCGAAAACGCCGGGTGCGGAGGTCTCGCAGCTCTCTCCGGCTACGATATAGCCCCGCTCGTCCAGATCGACCAGATTTGCGAAAGCTTCGTTTTCGGGCTGCTGGCCGATGGCGACGAAGACGCCCCGGGTATTGTGGACGAAGGTCTCGCCGGTCTCGGTGTTGTAAAGCTCAAGGCCGGTAAGCTCGCCCTCGCCCAGAAGGCTCTTTACAACGGTGTTGTAGATAAAGCTTACGTTTTCCTTTGCGGCAAGTGTCTCGGCCAGGCAGGCCTCTCCGGTGAGAAAGCCAAGGTTCTGGACAACGGTGACCTTGGGACATATCTCGGAGAGGAGCACCGCATCCTGAAGGGCGGTGTTTCCGCCGCCGATAACGGTGACCTCCGCGCCTGCGTGAAACGCTCCGTCGCACACGGCGCAATAGGAGATGCCGTTGCCCACAAGCTCGTTTTCACCCTCCAGACCAAGCTGGCGGTGGCGGGAGCCGGAGGCGATTATAAGGGCGCGGCAGGTATATTCCGCTCCCTCGCCGATGACCTTAAAGCCCTCGGCAGTCTTTTCGACTGCGGTGACGGTGTCCAGCTCGATCTCGGCGCCAAAGCCCATTGCCTGTTCCAAAAGCTTGTCGGCAATGCCGCTTCCGCTGGTCTCCGGAAAGCCGGGGAAGTTTTCAACCTTGGGAGAATAGGTTATCTGACCCCCAAAGGTCTCTTTTTCTATGACCAGAACGGTTTTTCCCGCTCTGCGGGCATAGACCGCGGCGGTGAGTCCCGCCGGGCCTGAGCCGATGATGATTATATCCCGCATTTTTTCCGCCCTTAGTTGGCCTTGCCAAAGGTCTCGGTGAAGCGCTTGATGTTGGAGACATTAACGATGCGCTCCATGCCGTTCTCGCCGATGGCGATAAGGGTGGGTGCGTTCTTAACGCCGTATTCCTGGGCGCGGCCGGGCTCTTCGTCGGCGAGGATGACGGTGTAGGGAATGCCTGCCTTATCAAGGAAGAGCTTTGCCATCTTGCAGTTGGGGCAGGTCTTGGTGGCAAAGAGAACGAACTTTGCGTCTGCGCTCACCGCAGGTGCGGCGACGGGAGCTTCGACACGTCCGGCGTTTTCGGGCTCGGAGTCGGCGGCCATGGGAACTTCGTCAACGGAGGGAACACCGTCCAGCTTGAAGCCGTAGGTGTCGCCGCCGATGCGCTTCATGGAGGAAGCGGCGTCGTAGACCTTTCTGTCCTTGAACTCCTGGCTCTTGCCGTCGTTCCAGTTCTGAACGGGGCGGTAGTAGCCGGTTATGCGGCTGTAGACCTCGGTCTTGGCGCCGCAATGGGGGCAGGTGAACTGCTCGCCGGCCAGATAGCCGTGCTCGCGGCAGACGGAGTAGGTGGGAGACAGGGTGTAGTAGGGCAGCTTGTAGTTCTCGGCGATCTTGCGCACAAGGGCGGCCGCACTCTTCCAGTCGGGCAGCTTCTCGCCGATGAAGGCGTGGAATACGGTGCCGGAGGTGTAGAGAGTCTGGAGCTCGTCCTGAATGTCAAGAGCGGAGAAGATATCGTCGGTGTAGCCCACGGGCAGGTGGGAGCTGTTGGTGTAGTAGGGGGTGTTGCCCTCTTCGCTGGCGGTGATGATGTCCGGGAAGCGCTTTCTGTCGTGGAGGGCGAAGCGGTAGGAGGTGGACTCGGCGGGAGTGGCTTCCAGGTTGAACAGGTCGCCGTACTTCTCCTGGTAGTCGGAAAGTCTCTCGCGCATATGGTTGAGAACGTCCTGGGTGAACTTCTGGGTGACGCCGTGGGTCATGTCGGCCTTGAGCCACTTGGCGTTGAGACCGACCTCGTTCATGCCCACAAGACCGATGGTGGAGAAGTGGTTCTTGAAGGTACCAAGGTATCTGCGGGTGTAGGGGTAGAGACCCTCGTTCATCAGCTTGGTGATGACCCGGCGCTTGATGTCCAGAGAACGGGCGGCAACGTCCATGAGCTTGTCAAGACGGGCGTAGAAGTCCTCGGGGCTCTTGGCAAGGTAGGCGATGCGGGGCATGTTAAGGGTGACGACGCCGATGGAACCGGTGCTCTCGCCGCTGCCAAAGAAGCCGCCGGACTTCTTTCTCAGCTCGCGGAGGTCAAGACGCAGACGGCAGCACATACTGCGGATGTCGCTGGGCTCCATATCGCTGTTGATGTAGTTGGAGAAATAGGGGGTGCCGTACTTGGAGGTCATCTCGAAGAGAAGCTTGTTGTTCTCGGTCTCGGACCAGTCGAAGTCACGGGTGATGGAATAGGTGGGGATGGGGTACTGGAAGCCGCGGCCATTGGCGTCGCCGTCGATCATAGTCTCGATGAAGGCGCGGTTGATCATGTCCATCTCGGGCTTGCAGTCCTTGTACTTGAAGGGCATTTCCTTGCCGCCCACGATGGCGTTGAGCTCTGCAAGGTCGTTGGGCACGGTCCAGTCAAGGGTGATGTTGGAGAAGGGAGCCTGAGTGCCCCAGCGGGAGGGAGTGTTTACGCCGTAAATGAAGCTTTCAATGCACTTCTTCACCTGGTCGTAGGAGAGGTTGTCTGCCTTGACGAAGGGGGCCAGATAGGTGTCGAAGGAGGAGAAGGCCTGGGCACCGGCCCATTCGTTCTGCATGATGCCAAGGAAGTTGACCATCTGGTTGCAGAGGGTGGCAAGGTGACGGGCGGGAGAAGAGGTGATCTTTCCGGGAATGCCGCCAAGACCCTCCTGAATGAGCTGCTTCAGCGACCAGCCGGCGCAGTAGCCGGTGAGCATGGAGAGGTCGTGAAGGTGAAGGTCGGCGTTTCTGTGGGCGTTGGCGATCTCTTCGTCGTAGACCTCGGAGAGCCAGTAGTTGGCGGTGATGGCGCCGGAGTTGTAAAGGATAAGGCCGCCCACGGAGTAGGTGACGGTGGAGTTTTCCTTGACGCGCCAGTCGTTGGTGCCGAGGTACTTGTTGACGGTGTCCTTATAGTCAAGGAGGGTCTCGTTGACGTTACGGAGCTTTTCGTGCTGACGGCGGTAGATGATGTACGCCTTTGCAACGTCATCGTATCCGGCCTGGACGAGAACGCTCTCGACGCTGTCCTGGATATCCTCAACGCTGATGAGGTTTTCTTTTATCTTGGACTCGAAATTGGCGGTGACCTTGAGACCAAGGAAGTCGATAATGCTGGGATGATACTGCTTTTCGGTGGCGTCAAAAGCAAGACGGATCGCGTTAACGATCTTTTCGAGATTAAAGTCTACGACCTTGCCGTCTCTTTTCAGAACCTGATACATTTTCATTCTCCTCTTATTTCTGTGTTGGGAAGATATTTTCTTGCGCATGAGAGCAGCTTTTCCATTTCTTCAGGCGTGAATGCCGCAAGGCCGCTGCCGATCAGGTCACCCGAGTCCCTGAAGCCCTGCAGATAATACCGTTCCGCTCCTTTTATCCACCGGGCGATGCTTTCAATGTCGGCGCCGGTGTGGAGCCCTTTTACAACCGTCGTTCTGAACTCAAAGGGGGTCTTGCCGTTCAGAAGCAGTTCTGCACTTTTCTCAACGCTTTCAAGAGCGTTTTCCGCCCCTGCGGTCACGGGATATTTCTCCGGAGAGTTTTTGATATCCATGGCGACGTAGTCCGCAAGGCCGTTTTCCAATATCTCCGCCAGCCGTTCCGGACAGGAGCCGTTTGTGTCCAGCTTAACGGCGTAGCCCATGGACTTTACCCGCCCAAGGAAATCCGCCGTATCCTGCCAGATAAGGGGCTCGCCCCCGGTGAGACAGACTCCCTCGATGATACCCTTTCTTTTTGAGAGGAAAGAGAGTATCTCGTCTTCGCCGAGAGAGCCCGCGTCCTGGGTGTGGGTGACGAGAGATGCGTTGTGGCAGAAGGGGCATCTGAAATTACAGCCCACGGTGAACACCGTGCAGGCTACCTTTCCGGGAAAGTCCAGCAGGGTAAGCTTTTGTATTCCGCCTATCCTCACGGGCTCTCCCTCCTTCTGCTTTTGCTATCGTCAGCGCGCGGGGAACACAGGATATTGTATCCCGGGCGCTGCAGGAGGTATTATACCACAAGATATCCGGCTTGTAAATAGGTTTTTAAAAAAATAACCACAAAATATTGTGTTTATTTTTTCGTCGGTCACAACATCTTGTTACTTTAGTCTGCTACATCATTTTCTGCATATCCTTGCGCAAAGCCGCTATAATACGCTTTTCAAGCCTTGAAATATAGGACTGAGATATGTTTAGCATATCCGCCACCTCCTTTTGGGTGCGTTCTCTTTTCCCGTCGAGGCCGAAACGCATAACAATTATCTCCCTGTCCCGCTTTTCAAGCCGGCTCAGAGCCCTTCGCAAAAGCCCTCTGTCCACCTCTTCGTCAAGGTAGGCAAGGGGCTCCTCGTCGCCGGAGAGCACGTCGGAGAGCAAAAGCTCGTTTCCGTCCCAGTCGGTGTTCAAGGGCTCGTCGATGGAGAGCTCGTTTTTTCGGGAGGAATTTTTCCGCAGGAACATCAGAATCTCGTTTTCGATGCACCGGGAGGCGTAGGTTGCAAGCTTTATGTTTTTCTCCGGGCGGAAGGTGTTTATGGCCTTGATGAGGCCGATGGTGCCGATGGACACAAGGTCGTCCAGGCAGAGACCCGTATTCTCGAATTTCCGGGCTATGTAGACCACCAGACGCAGGTTGCGCTCGATAAGTATCCGCCGCACGTTGTCCCTGTCCTCGTAAAACCGGGACAGAAGATATGCCTCCTCCGTCTGGCTCAGGGGCGGCGGCAGACCGCCTCCGCCGCCAACGTAATAGGCCTCTCCCCCGGAAATGCGGGCGCGGAGTTTTTTCAGCGCCAGTTTAATTCTTACCCAAAATCCCAGCTTCACGTTTTTATCCTCCTCTTTACAGCTCAAAATTACCCATAACGGCCTCAAGCCCCTCCCGGTCCAGCCCCGGGGACAGGGCGAAAGTGACGGGGACGGGCTTTTTACCCTCAAAGCGAACTTCTCCCCGAAAGGCGTAGAGCAGAACTCCCCCGTCTCCCACGCCGGAAGCGGAGACCAGACTTCCCCCAAAGCGCAAAACAAGCTCCTCCGCACCCGCTCCGCCCCGCACGGCCTCTGCCTCCCCGGGCGAAAGCAGTGCACAGGCCACCTCCCGGGACACGAGCATGACCCCTCTGAGAAAACAGCCGGAGTCCACCAGCACGTTTACCTCTGCCCTCCCCCCGCCGCAGAAAAGCTCCGCTTTTCTGTAGACCGCACTCCCGGCGGTCTTTGCTCCGGGAAGTCTGGCCAGAAGCTCAAACAGCCCCCACAGCGCCCCGGCAAGGATGAGAAGCTTCCACGCAGGGATGGTGAAATATACCGCACCCCCAAGATACCCAAGCCTTCCCCCGGAGAAGACCGACAGCACCCACACGCCGCCCCCAAGAGCCGCGGAAAAGAGAAAAAACCACCCCACCGTACGCAAAAATCCCCTGCTCCGGCCAAATCCGACGGCGCACATCCCAACTCCCACGGCAAGCTTCACCGGAAGCCACACCGGCCACTCTGCCCTTGTCAGAGCGCACACCGCCGCATAGACCGCACCTGCCGCCGCCCCAAGGGCGACCCGCCACCGGCACAGCCTTTTCCGGCTGAAATGCCCGGCGAGACTGAGCAAAAGGTAGTCCGTTATGAAATTCACAAGCAAAAGCTCGTCTATGTAAACCGTCATCCCGCACAATAAGCCTCCACAGACAGAATTATACTTCCTTCTGCCCGTCGGATTTTGGTGAAACCGCCCTTTGGGGCTTTACACTTGAAAATCGGGGTATTTCGGAGTATAATATTCCAAACACACAAAGGGAGGAACAAAAACATGGGAATCTTCAGCGGAGTTCTTCTTGCCAGCGACTATGACGGAACTCTTTCTGCAGGAAAGGCCGGTATCCCCGAGAGGGTGAGAAAGGCCGTTGCATATTTTATCTCCGAGGGCGGCGCCTTTACGGTCTCTACCGGCCGGACGTACATGGGCTTTCACGCCTACGAGCCCGGGCTTATCAACGCTCCGGCAATGCTTGCAAACGGCGGCATGATATACGACTACGCCACGGACACCGTGGTCGCCCTTGAGGGCATCGACCGGGAGGCTGTGGACGAGCTGCGCCTTATTCGGGACGCTTTCCCCTCCGTTTCAATAGAGATGTACGCCCACAGGGAGACCTTCTGCCTCAACGTACACGACAAGGCTCACCGCCACTTCACAAGCCAGGACATTCCCTATCAGACCATCTCCGACCCCGCAGAGGCCCGCGGCCCCTGGGCAAAGATAATGCTGGGCGGCGAGCCCGAAGAGATAGGCCGGGTTCAGGAATTTATGAAAGAAAACTGCCCCAACCTTGGCTTCGTGCCCACAACCGGGGGCTATCTTGAGGTCTTAAAGCCCGGCATGAACAAGGGCACCCTTTTGCAGATACTTGCCAAAAAGCTTGGGATAAAGCCCGAGGACACCTACGCCGCCGGTGACGGCTACAACGACGTAGACATGCTCCGCATCGCCTCCGCCGCCTTCGTGCCCGAAAACGGGGACGAATTTGCCAAAGCCTGCGCCACCTACGTCACCTGTTCAAACGAAGAGGGCTGTATTGCCGACGCAATTGAGATACTGGGAAAGATATACGCAGAGAAAGCGTAAAATAGAAAAATCGGCAGGGAAGGACGTCTTCCCTGCCGATTTATTTATATTCTGATGAATACACAGGTTCCCGGAGCGATCTCCACAGCTCCGGCTTTTACCTTTTTGCCCCTGAGCTCCGGCAGTCCCCCCTCCGGGCCGGGATCAATGGGAACCCCATTCAGATACAGCACCCGGCTGCGAAGATCTCCGTTGCCCGAAAGGGAAAAAACCTCCGCCTCACACGGCACCGTGACACTCAGCTTCTCTCTCATAGAGTTGTTGACGGCAACACACACCAGGCCCGGATTATTGTCACTTCTTGAACGGAAATAGACATGGGCATTTTTAATCTCCGGAAGCTCCCCGACGTACACGTTACGGCCAACAAGTCTGTTCCACAGCAGGACCGCATAATAATTCGGCCTGGGCTCAAATGAGCCGTGGGAAAGAAAACCGTAATCCGAAGAGGCCAGCGTGTTATGGAAGATAATTCCGTCGGTCACCTCCGAAAAGCTGCCGAGCTCGTTCAGCGTACGGAACACGTCCAGATACGTGGAGGCCCACGTATCGCCTCCGCCTCCGGCATCGCCGGACTCCGTGACCCACATCTGGCCTCCGGGGACGTATTTGTCTCTGAGTTTTGCGTAGGCCACTGCGTTGTTACGTGCAACGGCAAGGTATTCGTCGGTGTGGGCTTCGTTGGCATCCCAATGTGCGCCGGGCATCACCGGGGCAAGACGTTCCGAAACACCGTTGTAGTAATGGTAACTGAACACGTCCAGAGGAATCCTTGTGTCCTTCAGAAGCCCGTCGGTGGTGCTTATACGCATTCCGGCTCCTATACCGGCCCCCGAGCTTTTGATATCTGTTTTGCCCATGGCTCCCTCTCCCAGAGAGCACGGTCCGACAAGCAGGCAATCCGGGTAGTGTTTTTTGACCCACCCGTTAAAAATGTCCTGATCTCTGGCATAGTCCGCTTCGGTATAACCTGCCGGAGCACCGGAAAAGCTCAGCATATTCGGCTCGTTCATAAACTCAGCGGCGTCAATGTCAACGCCGTATTCGTGGCTCAGGTTGAAAAGCTTTTCTGTCTGGCGCAGGTCAAGAGCTCCTCCGTCAGGATGATCGCCCTCGCAGTTGCTGACAGAAACCAGAAGCTTTCCCCCAACTGCCCTTACAAAATCCAGCACGCCGATCCACTGAGACCTTGTGAGCACACTTGCATAGCCCTTCGGAGGCCTGCCGCCTGTTGTTCCTTCAAAATCGTAATACGTCTTCGTGGCCCAGGACCCGGAAACGCGGATCCAGGCGGGGCCAAGAGCTCTTGCCCGTTCTCTGAGAGTTTCGTTACCGAGGTCTATAGGCGGATAATACTGCATAAGGTCAGCCATTGCAGTAAAGTCAGAGAGCTCGCCCGACACTTTGAATTCCTCCGTGCCTGCGATTTGCCCCGGGGTGTACGACTTCCAAAACGTCCCACCGGTAATCTCTGTCATCTCGATATTGTAAGAGACAAGTCTTTCGTCCACGGACCGAAGCCATTTCAGCTTCTCAGGCCTCAATACGATATTCCGTTCCACAGCGCACCCTCCTTGTAGTTCAGTTCCCGCTTTTCAGCTGATTCTCACGCTTGTCCGTCTCTTCCTTAAGCAGCACGTACAGCGTCGAAGCCACAGGAACGGCCAGCAACATTCCGATCGGACCTCCGACGCCTCCGCCAACGGTCACAGCGGCAAGTATCCACATTCCCGGGAGGTTGACTCTGCTGCCCATAACTTTTGGGTAGATCAGATTGCCCTCGATCTGCTGAAGAATGAGTATGTACACAAGAAAAAGTACCGCCTTCACAGGGTCAACGGTGAGGATCATAAACGCTCCCACCCCGGCCCCCACGAAGCCGCCCACAACGGGCACAAGCGCCGTCACCCCCACAAGAGTGCCGACCATCGGCGCATAGGGAAAACGGAATATCCACATTCCAACCATGCAAAGCACACCCAGGATAACGGCCTCCAGAGTCTGACCGAATATGAAGTTTCGGAAATTTCCGTTGGCAACAGAGGCGGCGTGGATAATCCATTCACTGGGGCGACTGGGAAGCCAGACCCTTGCAAGCCGGCTTGCCTGAGCCTTGAGCTTGTCCTTATCAAAGAGGATATATACAGAAAAAACAAACGCAATAAAGAGATCAAATATTCCGCCAACAAGAGAGCCCACGGTGCCTACGGCGGTGTTCACGATGTTTCCGCCCTGGTTTTTCAGCCAGTTCTGAAGGGCGGCCAGCATACCATCCCAATCGGCTTTCAGCAAAAGGTTACCAAAGGGGAGCTCCGCAAGCTCGGCTTCGCTCATGGAGCTGAGCTTTTTCACAAGATCCACAGCACCCTGAACGATGACCTTAACGGCCTCCACCAGTTCAGGAATGACTATCCAGATCACACCGATTATGATGCCCACAATCAGCACCAGAGATACGAGGAAAGCCACAGGACGGCGAAGCCTGCAAAGACGCGGTTTATTTGTCTTTTTCCAGAAATGCGCCTCAAAAAATCTCATCGGCACGTTCAGTATCAGCGCAAAGGCAACGCCGATAAGCAGCGGCCTGACCAGCCTCGCCACCCAGGACACCGCATTGGCTACCACGCCGATCTTCTGCACGCCGAGGAATATCAGTATGCACGCGGCCACTATGCCGATAAGCCATCTGCCAAGCTTTTTTCTTTTTTCCTTTGAACGATCCATATCGGAAAAGTCCTCCCTTTAAACGTTTACGCTCATCACCCATGTCTGTCCCACATAGCAAGAACTGATTATATTTTACTCCTTTACTACACCCCTTTCATCTAACACATTCCACCCGAGTGTAAGGTTTTTCAGCAACAGATCGGATCTGTACTTTTTTAGTACATACAGCCGTAATTGCCCGGATTTCGGCACAAAAAACCGAACGGAAAAATCCGTTCGGTTTTTTCTGATCCACCCGCGACTCGAACGCGGGACCCTCTGCTTAAAAGGCAGATGCTCTGCCGACTGAGCTAGTGGATCGTATTTTTTTGTTTTAAGGCAAAAGAAAATCGGGCACTCTACCGAAAACCCTGCCACAAAGGGAGAAAGGTCTTCTTCGGCCCGACTGGGATGGCAGGACTCGAACCTACGAATGCGGGAGTCAAAGTCCCGTGCCTTACCGACTTGGCGACATCCCAATATCGGTCTCTCTTATTGAATTAATAAGAAAAAGGTGGGTAATCGGATTCGAACCGACGACCCTCAGGGCCACAACCTGATACTCTAACCAACTGAGCTACACCCACCATATGAAATACGCCTGAAGGGATTCGAACCCCTGGCCCACTGCTTAGAAGGCAGTTGCTCTGTCCAACTGAGCTACAGGCGCAGACGAGTTTTTCGTCACCCCGGGAAAGCCGGGGTAAGCGGGCGATGGGAATCGAACCCACGTTACCAGCTTGGAAGGCTGGAGTTCTACCATTGAACCACGCCCGCGTGAAAGCTTAAGTATTTTACCATATCCGCCTCCCGTTGTCAAGTATTATTTTTAATTTATTTTTTTATAATTTGCTCTTGATTTATTTCCGGTTTTGGTATATCCTATATATGTGTTGAATTACCGTCTGTCAGAAGGGAGAATGTATTATGTTCAGCGGAGACACGATGAAGTTCAGAATACCCACCGACCACGAGAGTGAGATGAAGCAGATCCTCACCGAGGTCTACAGCGCCCTTAAAGAAAAGGGCTACGATCCCGTTAGCCAGATCGTGGGATACATTCTCACCGAAGACCCCGGCTATATCACAAACCACAAAAACGCCCGCAGTATGATCCGCCACATCGACCGTGACGAGCTTCTGCAGGTGCTCCTGAAGAATTATCTGAACGTCTGAGCGAAAAAAATTCAGTTTTTTCCAAAAAGGGGCACGTAAAGGCATTTATGTGCCCTGTTTTTATCTTTAACTCCCGGGAGACCAAAAATGCAGTATCTTGAACTTGGAAAAACCGGAATAAGCGTTTCGAAGATCTGCTTTGGATCTCTCTCGGTGGGCCCCTGCCAGGCGGACATGGACCCCGAATTGGCCGGAGAGGTCATTGCCCTTGGGCTTTCCCTGGGCATAAACCATATCGACACCGCCCAGCTTTACGAGACCTATCCCCACATACGCGCCGCCCTTCGCCGGGCAAACCACCCGGAGGGGGTCGTTATCTCCTCAAAGACCTACGCCTACGAGCGGCAGATGGCGCTGGACGCTGTGGACGAGGCAAGGCGGGGGCTGGACCGGGACGTTATAGATATCTTTCTTCTCCACGAGCAGGAGAGTGAGCACACCGTCCGGGGACATATGCCGGCGCTCGAGGCGCTTTACGACCTGAAGGCAAAGGGCGTCCTCCGGGCTGTTGGACTCTCCACCCACCGCATCTCCGGCGTAAAAGCCGCCCAAAAGTTCGGGCTGGACGTTGTTCACCCCCTTTTGAACAAATTCGGCGTTGGCATTGGGGACGGAACGGCAGAGGAAATGGCCGCGGCTGTGGCATCTGCCGCGGGAGGCGGAGTTGGTGTTTTCGTTATGAAGCCCTTCGGCGGGGGAAATCTGCTTGCCCACACCGAAGAATGCCTTGAATACGCCCTGAGCCTGCCCTACAGCTTTGCCGTTGGCATGCGAACCGAAGCCGAGGTGAGGGCAAACGTGGCCTTTGCCGAAAACGGAAGCTTTCCCCGGGAGCTGATCTCGGCAATTTCCCGGCAGAACCGGCGGCTGATCATCGAGGATCACTGCATTGGCTGCGGCGCCTGCGAAAGGGCGTGCGGCCAGGGGGCGATACGGGTGGTTTCCGGCAAGGCAGAGTGCGACGGTGACAAATGCATCACCTGCGGCTACTGCGGAAGAGCCTGTCCCGAGACCTGCTTAAAGATAATTTGACAACCCAGAGCAAATATGTTACAATATTAGAATAAATAACTCGGAGGTACCAAAAATGGCTGATTCTGAAAGATCCGGGCTGTCCTACAGGGGAAGACCCCTTCTCCGCAAGGACGATACCCTTTATTACGGCAGAATGTCCGACAAATACATTATCATGCTGCAGATACAAGACAAAAAAGTTGTTTCCGGAGTGGAGACGGCCACGAAGGTCTCCGTTTATCTTCAGCAGACCAACGAAAACATCCGTCCCAAGGAGCGCATAGTCAGAAAAACCGAAAAGCCCGGCCTTTACGAGGCATTGGACGTTGGCGCAGTCTGGCTCGAGAGAGCTCTTGCCGACAAGATCTGACCCCCAAACACCCCATCTGCGCCGCCCGGAAAGCCGGACGGCGCAGATTTTTTTACCCACGGCCAAAAAGTTTGCCGAATACTGACACAATTGATACAATTTTGATGCATCGCCGTGGTATCATTCTGTCACAGACTTCAAGGGAGGTCAAAAAACCCATGTTCAAAGCCAAAAGATTCATCGCCGGGCTTCTTGCCGCGATAGTTATATTGTCCGCCGTTCCCCTTTCCGCCTTTGCCCTTTCAACGGGCACCGTCACCGGAAGCTACGTTTACATCCGCTCCGGCCCGGGCACGGGCTATTCCGTTTTGGGTGGCTGTCTCAAGGGGGCTTCCGTTACCGTGCTGGGCGAGGAAAACGGCTGGTACAAGGTGAAAAGCAACAATATCGAGGGCTATATGTCCGGAAGCTACGTTCAGCTTTCCGGCACCGCCACCTACGGCACGGTTACCGGAAGCGTGGTCAACCTGAGAAAATCCCCCTCCACCTCCTCCGCCATCATCTCCGTCGTCACCGCCGGAACACAGCTTTCCGTTCTCGGCAAGGAAGACGGCTGGTACAAGGTCGCCTACAACGAGACCGAGGCCTATATCAGCGCGGATTATCTCTCGGTCTCCTCTTCTTCCGGGGATAATTCCTCCTCTTCGGACAATTCCGGCTCTGCCGTCACAATTTCCGGCACGGGCAAGGTCAACTACGCCGTTGTCAACCTTCGCTCCGGCCCCGGCACGACCTATTCCATCGTCGCCGTGCTCCTTGAAGGCCGGGAGCTTAAGGTCACCGCCGAGGTAAACGGCTGGTACCGCGTGGACTACAACGGGGACGAGGCCTATATCTCAAAAGAGCTTCTCACCGTCTCCACCGACACAATTCTCCCCTCCGGCACCATTAACGTCTCCGGCACGGGCACCGTCACCGGCGCGGTGGTCAACATTCGCTCGGGCCCCGGCACGAACTATTCCGTTATCGGCCAGGTCACCGCAGACCAGACCTATCAGGTGAGCGGCGAGACAAACGGCTGGTATAAGATCAGCTACAACGGCGTGGAGGCCTATATCAGCGCCTCTTACATGAAGGTAAGCGCCTCCTCCGACAAGGTCACCGTTGGCACCGTTACCGGAAGCGTGGTCAACATCCGCTCCGGCGCCGGCACTGAGCACGACGTTATCGGCCAGGCTCAGTACGGCGACACCTTTACCGTTATCTCAAAATCCGGCGCATGGTTCTACGTCAGCGATTCCGCAGGCCGGAAGGGCTATATCTCCGCATCCTACCTCACCACCTCCGTCTACGAAAAGGGAAGCCAGGACTCCGACGACGAAGAGGTTCCCGACTACGCCGTTTCCGAGATGAACAGCTCCGGTATGTGCGTTGTGGACAGCGTTAACGTCAGAAAGCATCCCACCACGGGCTCTTCCATTATCGGCTCCCTCTCCTACGGGGACAAGACCCCCGTCACCGGCTATTCCTCCGGCTGGTACCGCATTACCCTCGGCGACAAGACGGGCTTTGTTAACGGAAACTACTTCCTCGTCACCGAAGACGGCAATACCGGCGATTCCGGCAGCACCGGCGACTCCGGCAGCTCCGGCGACTCCGGCAGCTCCGGCGACACCGGCAACTCCGGCGACACCGGCAACTCCGGCGACACGGGCGACAGCGGAGACGTCGGCGCCATTCCCGAGGATTTCGACGCCGAGCTTGCGGCAGAGATCGTGAACTACGCAATGACCTTCCTGGGTGTCCCCTACGTTTACGGCGGCTCGTCCCCCTCTTCGGGCTTTGACTGCTCCGGACTCACCCAGTACGTTTACAACCACTTTGGCTACAGCATCTGCCGCACCACCCAGTACAAAGAAGGCACTCCCGTTGAACGGGAAGAGCTTTTGCCCGGCGATCTGGTGTTCTTCAACACCACGGGCTACGGCATCGGCCACGTTGGAATGTACATCGGCAACAACCAGTTCATCCACGCGCCCTCCCCCGGCAAAACGGTCTGCATAACCCGCATGGACTCTGACTATTACAAGACCAGATTCGTCTGCGCCGTGCGTATAATCTGAGAAAAACCAGCCCTCCATTATTCCATAAATATAAATTACCGGCGGTCGGTGAGATGACATTTGTTTGCCTCCTCACCGACCGCCGGTTCGTACGTTTTGTTTTCAGTTAAGGGTCTCTCCGTCCACTATTGACATTTTGAAATTATTCTCCCTGTCCAAAAGCCAGACCGTTCCGCCCTTTACCCCGGTCACGGGGAAATATTTTCCGTCCACGTAGCACAATGCCGCGCCGTTTTCGCAGGCGATGCCGGAATAGGCTCTGCGGCGGACGGCGGGAATGAAGCTCTGCCAGCCCAGACTCTCGAAATGGGGGCAGTTGCAATAGGGCAAAAGTCCAACGCACTCCACGAACATAAACGACCCGTTTTCGCCGCAATCGTCGTAGCCCTCGTCGAACCAGCACATTGCCCCGGAGCTCACGCCGGAAAGCACCTTGCCCTGAACGAAGGCCTCTCTGAGAGCCTCTGCGGCGCCGGTTTCGTTCCAGACCTTCATGAGAAACTCAAGGTTTCCCCCTCCGGCAAAAATTATGTCTGCGGAGAGTATCTCATTTTTCACTTCTTCGGGGCTGAGACCCGCCGTGGTGAGCGTGAGGGTCTTGAACGAGGAACAACCAAGGCCCATAAATATCTGCTCAAGAGTTGCCTCTCCGTCCGTATGGTCATGTCCCGCCGTTGGCAGGCTGAGCACGGAGGGCGCATTTTTCTCTGCAAGCTCAACTATTTTTTTGAAGACCGGAAGCATTTCCCCGTCCTCAAAGCCGCCGCCCCCAAGGGCAACGATGCGACGTTTATCCATAATACCGTTTTTCTCCCTGATCTGCAGTTTGAACAAATATTACCACAGCGGAACGGTTTTGTCAACCGTTCCGCTGTTTCTCATAGCCCTCTCAGGTTTCATTCCGGACGGACGAACGTTCCCGTTTCCCCGTCGTAATACCAGGGACTGTCCACCGTTCCGTCAAACATATCGGATTTTTCCACGTAAACAAGACGCGCCGCCTTTTGATAAAGCACCTTTTTGCCGTTCTCCGTTGCTTCGTACTGCGCATCCTCGTAGGTCTCTCCGTCGTTGTAATATTTGTATATCACGCCGTTTTCGCTCTCCATGACCGTTTCTGCAAGCCAATAGGTACCGTTCTCAAAATAACGGGATATATCAACCTTGCTTCCGTCACTCATCCGGCGAAAAACGAACTTTCTCTGCGAAGACCCGACAGCAGGACTGTATGTGTCACCCTCGTAATAGAGTGAAAACATTCCGACCGTTGTGCAATTCATGACCTCTTCCGGATCAAGCTTTTCACCCGTGGTCATGCTGAGATAACAAGGGTCCGGATACCCGGGAATGTAGATCGCCCCCGTCACAGGATAGATCCCCTCAATATACGATCCGGAGACTTTTCCTGCCGCCATGGCTTCGGTAAAGATCGCCGCACAATCCGTCTCAACGCACTCTCCCGTTTCAAGATCCAGACAGTAACCAAAGCGCCGGTCGTATTCCACGCCGATATGGGTATCGGTGACCTCAGTTATGTATATATTCAAAGAAAGGCCGTCGGCAGTCATAAAGTGCCCCAGCGTTGTGAACTCTTTTGTTTCAAGATCGTAACATACGATCCAGCTGTTCCTTTTTACTCCCGGCTCATAGTCTGCAGAGTCGAAGATAACTGTATAGACCTTACCGTCTTTGGCATGGGTCTGCGCAAAAGCCAGAGAAGGACTTTCCGCAGGCTGACCGTCCTCCCGGACGAGAGATTTCATGCTGAAGCTTTTGGTATCCATCAGAGTTCCGTCCAGGGAAAAATAGAAAAATGTATACTGGTGTATCTCCGAAGGACCGTAGTTCTTAAAACCCGTGTGTCCGATAACAATCATGTCTTCGTGGATATTCCAATACGATGAACCGGGAACATAGTCGGCAATATTTGCAAAGCACTCCTCAGTATCGTGGGTACAGGCCGGGTCCATGCACGCAGGCAGGATCACCTTGGATCTTTCGTCAAAAATATACATTAAAAAATTACTTCCCCACTCGTCCACAGGGAAGTCTTCTCCGTGGTAATCGTAACTGCTCATGGCGCCATACGCCCCACCCTTCACAGGCCTGTACTGCCCCTGGGAAAGTGTCATATGGTCAAGCAAAAGCCCGGGAATGGCATCGTATTCATAATTCTCTTCCCCGCCCCCACACGCCGCAAGGGACATCAGCATAAGCACGGCGGCCAAAAGACAAACAAACTTTTTCATAATCTGTCCCCCTTTCAGGTTTCATTCCGGACGGACGAACGTTCCCGTTTCTCCGTCGTAATACCAGGGGCTGTCCACAGTTCCGTCAAACATATCGGATTTTTCCACGTAAACAAGACTTGCCGCCTTTTGGCACAAAACGTCCCGTCCGTTTATCTCTTTTATGATCTGCTCATCCTCGTAGGTCTCTCCGACCTTATAATACTGGTAGATAACACCCTTTTCACTTTCGAGCATCACGCTGTTGAGGCTGTAGGCACCGTCTTCAAAGATACGGGATATCAATATCGGCTCTTCATCCTCCGCACGCTGATAGGCCCACAGTTTTTCGTGATTTGGACTCATCACATCGTAATAAAGCTCACCTTCGTAATAGAGTGAACCTATGGTGGTATACGAACTGCTCTCAACCTCCGAGACTTCAACCGCTTTGCCTGTATCCATGCTTATGAAGGTAGATTTCGGGAAACCGTTGGACTTGATGAGCCCTTTTATCGGAAGAATCAAACCGATGTTACCGTCTGACGGAGCCTCTCCGGCAGACTGAGCCTTTGTGAATATCTCTGTACAGTCTGTTTCAACGTACTCGCCCGTTGTGCGGTCAATGCAATACCCAAATCTTCTGTCATACTCCACGCCTATGTGGGTTTCAGTAAATTCACATATATTGACAAAGCTCGCATACATATCCGGCACAAGATAATTGCACACAGTCCGGAACTGCCTTGTGGAAAGGTCGTATTCAATCAACCATCGGTTACACCCGCCGTCTCGGTTCCGAATGTCGCCGGCATCTGCCAGATCCAAATAGACCCTTTCCCCGTCGGTTGCATACGACGTGATCACACCCGGGCTTTTTATCAGCTCCCCATCTGCTCTCACAAGCGCAGTGAGGTCGTAGCTGACAGAGTCAAGCAAAGTACCGTCAAAAGAAAAATAGTAAGCGTTGGCTGTGTAAGGCGTTTGTTCTCCCGCATGCTCCCGACTGAATGAGCTGGACACAACGACAATGGAATCCTCCGAAACGTTCCAATAACACGTGAAGGCCCCCAACATCGCCTTTGCAAAACAGCTATTATCTTCATGGAGGCAGGTCACGTCACCGCAAACAGGAAATAAGACTTTCGTTTCCTCATCAAAAAGAACAAACAGCACTTCTCCTCCCCAGCTGTCACGGGGAATGTCCTCACCGAGAAAGTCGTTTTGAAGCATCATTCCAAATGACCCACCCTTTATGGGTCTGCTCTTTAAGCCGCGAAGATCATAAAAATCAAGTCGTATCCCGGGAATACGGTCGTATTTATACTGTACCCGCCCGGTTCCGCAGGAGGTCAGGAGGCCCAGGAGCAAACAAATACAAATTAATGTAAATATCCGTTTTTTCATCAACAGTTTCAACCTTTCCGCCGCAGCTTTTCTTTATTATTATATTACCATACAGCAAGGCTTCTGTCAACACTTTCCGGAATTTTTCCGCCGTTTCACAAAAAAAAATAACACAGTCACACCGTGTATCCGTCGAATGTTTTTGACGGTTCTCACCCTTTTAGGCGTATTTCCGCTTCTCCCAAAGCCGGTATTATTATTCCGCAGGAATGTACTCTTCCCGGTTTTCCGTTGTAACTTGCGTTAGTCCGGTTTTTCGAACTTTTCAGTCCAAAGTGAGCTCCAGTATTCTCCGGGGCATATTGCACAAACAGGCATATAGCTTATTTTTGCAATTTCGCCCCATGATTTCCTGACGCTAAAATGATATAATTAATATACAGACAATTTTGTCGTATATTTCCTCAAAGGAGAGTCCCCATGAAAAGAGTCAAAGCCGCCTGCATCTACCAGACACTGGTGTTTTCCCAAAAGCCGGAGCTCGGTCTTTCCGCCGAGGCCGCTCTTGAGATCAACAAAACTGAGCTCGAACGCTATAAAAAGTCACTTGAGCGCACCCGAACCAGATACCTTATAACCGACGTCTCCGAGGAGGCTGACGGCTCCCTCACCGTTCGCGTCCGCAAGCAGTACAGCGATCGCGCCGAGGTGGAAGAGTATTTCAAATGAGCGACCAGGACCGCATTGCCCGGGATATTCAAAGGCTGTTCAAAACCGCCCCCTTCGTTCACGTCAACGTAAAAATGACGGCGCCCCGGGTGGAGCTGAAAAACTCCCCTGCCCGTATCGCCGCCGTTTATCCCCACGTTTTCATCCTCGAAGAGACCACCACCGGCAGACTCCGCCGCCATTCAGCCCAGTACACAGACGTGCTCACAGGAAAGATCACCCTTACAGAACTCACCAAAACCGAATAGCAAAAAAAATTACCGCCGGGACCAAAGACTTGGTCCCGGCGGTAAAAACAGGTCGGAAGGTTTTTCTTTCAGGGGGCGTCCGAGGGGTTTAGTCGTCGATAACGCCGCCGTCCATGATGATCCTGAGATCCTCTGCGATCTCCTTGAGTTTTACAACGTTAACGGTAAAGCCGGCTTTTTCAATGGGGTCGTCGTCGAAGAGCACGGCGTACTGACGGCTGGTGACCTTGTAGAAGCTGACCTTGGTGGTATAGTCAAAGTCCTTATACTTCAAAGTCATGCTGTAAGCGGGCTCGTCCTCGATAATGGGGAACTCGTCGCTCACAACAAGCTCGTCGTACTTAACGCTGATACAGTCGGCATAGAGGTTTCTGCCGTTGTTCTCAGAGAGAATTGCGGAAACGCCGGTGGAATGGTCGGTGATCTGGGCGATCCAGGTACCGGTGCCCTTGCCGGAGTCAACGGTATCGTCCAGAACCACGGTATAGTCGCCGGAGGGGGTGTGAATGTCCAGAGTTCCGGCCAGCTTGATATCGTGGATCCATGCAAGGCCGCTTCTGAAGGACATTGCGTTCATGTCAACGTAGCCCGCCTCGCCGTAGCACATGTAGACGGTGTCGAATCCGTCCACCATCATGTAA
The DNA here is from genome assembly GCA_015067715.1 of Oscillospiraceae bacterium. Taxonomy (GTDB): domain Bacteria; phylum Bacillota; class Clostridia; order Oscillospirales; family QAMX01; genus SIG499. The sequence goes on from SVLY01000011.1 coordinate 24,702, forward strand.
ACGACGCCTGCGGTGGGGCCGTTGGGAGTGCCAATGCGGTACGTCAGATCGCCGCCGACAAGGTTGAACTCTACAGTGGCGCAATTGTCAAAGCCGTACTGGGTAAGCTCCTCTGCGGTGGGAGCAACGGCACAGACCTGGGCAACCTGGGTGTTGACGAACTGCTCGAGCATCTGGGTGCCGATGATATCGTCGTTGACGTAGCAGGAATAGGGAGAGGTCATGTAGAAGTTGGTGTAGATAAGCTCACCGACCTCGTCGCTCTTAAAGCTGTCGAAACGGGAGAACTTGATGACCTCGCCGGCGCGGTTTGTGAGAGTTATGTGGCGTACCTCGTCGTAATAGGTGCCGAAGTTGGGGAGTATCTCGGTGCTGAGGAAGAATGCGGGGCCGCCAAGGAAGGTACCGGCATCGAGAGTTTCAATGAGGTAGACCTCGGGGGTCTCGTCGGAAAGAACGCGGCAGTAATAACCCTCGCCGGAGACGATCTTGTTTCTGTCACCGATAAGAACCCTGACAGTCTCGGCCTCCTCGGCATAGTCGTAAGGCTCGGCAACAACGACGGTGGCAGACTCAAGGTCCAGACCGTACTGAGCGTAATCCTCGGGAGCCTCGTCCACCAGCTCCAAAGCGGTGAGAGAGGTGAGACGCTCAAAGACCTTTTCCATGTTGTAGGGCTCGTAGTAGCCGTACTTGTCCATCTGGTCAAACTGACCGTCGTCCCAGAAATAGTACTGGGGCTCGGCGCCCTCTTCGGCATCCTCGCCGGGTTCGAGCTTACCGATGAAATACTGGTAGGTCTGGCCGGGCTCAACAATGCCCACCATGGAATAGTCCACGGGATCCAGGTCAAGGATCTTTATTGTGCCCTTGCTCTCGTCGTCGGGAATGATCTGTTCAAGAATGAACCAGCCCAGCAGAAGCAGGACAACGATAATTCCCACGAAAACGATCTTTTTTACCTGTTTTTTCATTAGCGGTTCTTCCTCCTCTGCCAGACCACGATGCCCATGGCCAGAACTGCCACAGGAATGAGGCAAAGCAGCACGAGCACCAGAGTGCGGTTGTTACCGGTGACGGTAAGAGCCGGGTCGGTGTACTTTTTGGCGGTGACGCTGACGGTGGTGCTGGCCTTGTTGAACTGGGAGAACACGTTGGTGAACAGCTGCATATTGCCGTAGCTCTCGGTGTTCACAAAGGCTTCGTCAAAGACGTAGGCGGAAGAGAGGAACAGAAGGTTTCTCTCCACGGAGGTCTTGCCCTCAACGCTGGTGGCGCGGACGTGGATCGCGGCGGAGAAGCTGCCTGCAAGGTCGCCGGCAACGGGCTCGTAGCTTTCAAGGGTGACGCCGGGCTGGACGACCTTACCGTAGGAATAGCCGGAGGAGTTCAGCAGGGACACCGCAGTCATGCCGCCCTTTTCGTCCCAGAGCATACGCATAACACGGGAGTAGGGAGCCACGACGTACTGGGTGGAGTTCAGATTGGTGGCAAGCTTGCTGTCCACGTTGGAGGGAACGGAGGTGATGATGTTGGCGTAGTTGTTGTTAACGCGGAAGTTGGCGTCACAGACAACGGCCTCTTCAAAGGCAACGCCGTATTCACGGAAGAGCAGCTCCAGGTTGGGCAGCTTGGTGATGGCGCTGCTGTGGAGGAAGACGAAGTTGCTCCAGCCGTTGAGGTATTTCTCAAGCTTGTCGATCTCTTCCTCGGAGTAGTCCGTGGAGGGAGCGCTGAGTATGACCAGAGAAACGTCCTCGGGGATCTCGTTCATCATAAGGTTGACGAAAACAACGCGGTAGTTCGCGTCCTGGAGAAGCTCGCCGTAGCGGTTGGTGTTGTATTCGCCGTGGCCGTAAAGAATGGCGGCAAGGGGAAGGCTTTCGGTATCGGTGGTGAGGGTGACGAGGGCGTTGGTGACTCTTCTTTCGATATAGACACCGCTTACCTCTTCATGGGTCTCGTCGTACCAGTAGTAGATATCGTCGTTGGCGATGAAAGTGTAGTTGTCGGGGTTGGTCTCGTCCTGGACGATAATGTCGCCCTTGGAGAGCGCGATCTCAGCCTCGTAGGTCTGAGCAAAGGTGGGGTTGCGCAGGGGGTCAACAAAGTTCACCTTGACGTTGCCGGAGGAGTTTACTTCGTACTTTTTGAGGATCTCGGCCATTTCGTTGCCGTAGATCTCGGTGCGGAACTCTTCCTCGGTCATGAGAACGTTGATGCTGATCTCGCGGTCGAGACCCTTGATTATATCCACGGTCTCGTCGGAGATGGTCATACGCTTTTCGCTGGTCATGTCGAAATTAATGCCGTAGTAATCGGTGAGAATGCTGACGACAACGTTCAGAAGAATGACAGCGGCAATGACGACGACGGTGAAGATGGTGGCAACTGTGCCATACTTAAAGCGCTGTTTTTTCAGCTTGAAATCATACGCCTTGATCTTTTCGCCCAGGGATTTGGTTTCTTTCATTGTTGCGGCATCTCCTTTCTTTAAGCGTAGCGGCGCTTGTCCAGCATTCTTACGGTGAGGAACAGGAACACGGCGGCAATGCTGAAGTAATACAGAATGTCGGAGAGGTCAAACAGACCGTAGGTGAAGCTTTCGTATCTGGCGAAAATGGAGACCCAGTTTACAACGATGCTCACAGCCTTGACCTCGACCTCTGCCACCAGAGTGTCCACGAGCCACAGACCGATAAGGATCGCCCAGCTGATAAGAGCGGAGACGAGCTGGTTTTCGGTGGTGGAGGAGACGAAAAGGCCGATGGCAATAAAGGAGCTGGCGGCAAAGATTATTGCCACGTAGTTGCCGATGATGGCCCAGTATTCCGCAACGGAGCAGACGGAAAGAATGACGGGGATGAGGAAGGTGCCGATCATGGAGATAAGGAAAACGGCCAGAGCGGCAAAGTATTTGCCAAGCACGATGTCCACGATGCGGAGGGGAACGGTGTAGAGAAGCTGGTCGGTCTTAAGCTTTTTCTCTTCGCTCATAAGGCGCATGGTGAGGATGGGGGCCAGGAAGGCCAGACCCAGCAGCAGCCAGTAGAAAATGCCCTTGACGTCCGAAGAGCCGGTCTCGACGTTCATGTAGTAGAAGCAGAGGTTCATAACGAGAATGACAACGCCGGAGAAGGCGTAGCCTATGGGCGTGGTGTAAAACGCCCGGAGATCTCTTTTAAAAACAGCAAACACAGGTCATGCCTCCTTGGACTTATCTTCCGTGAGCTTGATGAAGATGTCCTCAAGCGAAGCGGAAAGGGGGTTGAGCATAAGGACGGGGTAACCGGCCTTGGCGCAGGAGTTGAACAGCAGACGGCGAACGTCGGTGTTGTTCTTTGAGCCGATAATGAAATCGCTGGTCTCTTCTTCCATGACGCCCTCGAAAACGACCTCGTTCATCTCGGGGATGGCGCGCAGAAGAGCCTCGGCCTTGTCCCGGGGAGCGGCGATCCTGAGCTGCATACGCTGGTTTCTCTCAACGTATCTGGAAAGGCTCTGGGGAGTATCGTCCGCAATGATCTGGCCGTTGTTGATAACCAGAACTCTCTGGCAGATGGCCTGGACCTCGGGGAGGATGTGGCTGGAGAGGATGACGGTACGCTGGCGGCCGAGGACCTTGATAACGTTTCTGATCTCAACGATCTGAATGGGGTCAAGACCCACGGTGGGCTCGTCCAGAATGAGGACCTCGGGGTCGCCGATAAGGGCCTGAGCAAGACCGACACGCTGTTTATAGCCCTTGGAGAGGTTCTTGATCATTCTCTTGTAAACGCCGGTGATGCCGGCCTGTTCGCATATATCGGCAACGTGGCTCTTTCTGTTCTTATCAACGCCCTTAAGGTCGCAGATAAAGTCCAGATATTCGTTAACGCTCATGTCCATGTAGAGCGGAGGCTGTTCGGGAAGATATCCGATGTGCTTTTTAGCCTCCATGGGATCCTCAAGAATGTCGATCCCGTTGATTTTTGCGGAACCCGCGGTGGCGGAGAGATATCCCGTGACGACGTTCATCGTCGTGGATTTACCGGCTCCGTTCGGTCCCAAAAAGCCGACAAGCTCACCATCGTTGATGGTGAAAGAAATGTCGTTGACCGCTTTTTTGTTACCATAGTGCTTGACTAAGTTGGTTACCTCGATCATATGGCTTTCCTTCCTGTTGATAATTGACCTAAGATTTATTATATCATGCTATGTCAATCTTGTGTTACTATTTTGTTAACTAAAAACCCTTTATCTTAAAGAGTTTTTAACCCGCGTCAGAAGATATCTCTCTGGGGAAGCTGAATGGGGCGCTCAGCGGCCTGGTCCAGTATCTGGGCCGAATAGGGGGTTATCACCCAGTCCGCTCCGGCATCCACAAGCTCTTCCACCTGGGCAAGGGTGCGTATGCCGCCGTTGGCGATGCATTTCACCCGGTTTCCCAGCATATCCCGGATGCGGGCGATCTCCTCCGGGCGGGTGCCCGTGGCGCCGTAGCCCGTTGCGGTGATTATGCCCGTGGCGCCGATATTGTCCGCGATCTTGCAGGCAATTTTAAAGAATCTGTCGTTGAGAAAACAACTGTCGAAGGCCACGTAAACGGGAATGCCCCGTCTGAAGGCCGTGAGTGTGACGGCTTTGAGATCCTGCTCGGCATACTCAAACTTTTCGGAAACCAGCCTGCCCATGTTTGCAACGGCAATTATCTCCTTTGCGCCGTCGTCGATGAGCTTCTGGGTCTCGGCGACCTTGATGGAGGTGTCCGTTGAGCCGTGGGGAAAGGCAACTGCCGCAACAACGGGTCTGCCGCTTCCTCTCAGGTGGCGCTCGGCATCCGCAACGTCACAGGGACGAACACAGAGGCTCCGAAGATTCCGGGAAGCAACCAGAGAGCTCCCCTCCTTCAGCGCGGCAGAGCCGCAGTCCGGGCGCATAAGATTGTGCGAAAGATACCCCGCAAGCTTACTTGCAGATAACATTATATATTCCGCCTTTTTTTATTTTTTACCGGGCTTACAGCCCTCTATGTGAAAGCCTGTAGAGCTCGCACCGCGCCCGCTTTGACTTGGGCTGGGGCTCGAGGCTGTATTTTTCTTTCAGATAGCTTTCCAAACTGCCAAGGGCGGCTTCGTCTCCCGAGATCAGCTCGCCTTCGGCCTCGAAAAAGATATTGTCCTCTCCTCCAAGCCAGCCGCCGTCCAGAGCAAGCTCGATCTCCGCGCCAAATACGGAGACCCTCTTTTCCCGCCGCAAAAACTCCGCCCGAACTCCGGGAACGGGAGCTCCCGCGCGGTCAAAAAAACCGTCGAGGGAAAATTCCTTTCTCATCCGGGCAACGCCCTCTTCAACGGAGTCAGCGTCAATCTCGTATTCCGTCCGGGAAAACACCCCATTCTCAAGGGACCCGTCCAGTTTAAGGGTGACCCTGCCCCGTCCGGACTCCCAACGGAACCGGAGAGATGCGGAGCTGCTCTTCGCGAGGCCGGGAAGATCGTAATAGACCGAGCGCTGCTCCAGAACACGCTCCTCTCCCCCGGCAAAAAGGGGGTCGGCGGCGATCCGCTCCAAAACCTCTGCCGATGGGGCAGAAAGCTTTATCTCAAGCTCTTTTCCGGGCTTCATTTGTCGCTGTGGCTCTTGCGGTGGCGGATGATCGCGCCGCCGAGCTCGTAGATCATAAGGCTGACCGCGCCGGGAACAAGGGTGAGGGGAATGTGCTTATAGGGCAGAGCCTCCATGGAGAACACGCCGGAGATGCCGTTTACAACTGCGGGCAGAAGGACCGCAACGAACACAAGGGCGGTGGCCACGATGAACTTTACGCCTCCGGGCTCGTCCTTCAGGGAAATGCAGGATTTTCCCCAGACGCGGCAGATAAGGTTGTTTACCAGCATATAAAAACCGATGCAGACCAGCGCCGCGCTGCAGGCGCCGCCGGGCCCCACGACCTCCATAGTGTAATAGGAGCCGAAAATATAGGAAGCAAAAACGGCGGTACCCAGGCAGTTCAGAATATTCCAGCAGGCAAGCCCGTAGCCGGAGCTGATCGGCGGCTCTGCGGCGGTGCTTTTGCCCATCATAAGGGACATCATAAAGCCCTTGGTGGGTGCGACCTCCATTTTCGCGGTGAGAAGCATCTGAGGAAGGGGCAAAAGGGCGGTGAGCACCAGCATTGCGCCGATCCCAAAGGGCACGGAGCCGTAGGCCACAAGGGTGAAGAGTGAGACCAGCATGGCGCAGACGGGAGCGCAGAACATCTGGTACTCGCCCCGGCGGGCAACGGCGCAGACGGATCTGGCCACACGGGCAACAAGGGAAACGTCCTCAACGGAGCAGTTCCTGCCCACGAAATCTGTGCTCATATCTCCCCCTGAGGAGGACACCCGAACGTCCGCAAAGCGCAGAAGCTCGTCCGAGCCGGAACGGGAGGCGGCCATCACCACCCTGTCCGCAGAGAGCAGACGGACAAGCGCCCTGCGGTGGGGCGCGGCGGCCTCGGCGCAGAGCCTTGCATGACGGGCGGCGCGCACCAGGTTTTCGTGGCGGAAGTTTTCAATTCTTGCCCCTGTGAGCACCTGGCTCATATCCCGGGCAACGCCCAGCTCACGGGCGTGGTAAAAAGCGCAGTTTTCGTTTTCTTCGCTGACGTAAACGGGCTCAACGCCAATGCCCTTCAGTTCTCTGACGCTCTCGCGGGCCTCTTCGGAGATGATGCAGTTCATGTGGAGCAGACCCACAAGAGTGAGCTCTCCCTCCCGCCCGGACTCCTCGGCAACCGCAAGGACCTCACGTCCGGCAGAATAGGTGCGGCGCAGATGAAGGCGGAGATGGCGCATATCCGCCTCCCCAAGGGGGTGCAGACCAAGCTCGTCCGCCTCGAAGCCGATATGGGGGAAAAGCGCGTCCGGCTTGCCGGCGTATACGGTACGCTGACGCCCCTCGCTGTCGGTATACGTGGCCGCGGCATAGCCCACCCCGGGGTCGTAGGGGTGAAATTCCGTAACGTGGAGAGCAAATCGGGAGTTGTGGTCGAAAAACGTGGTACGAAGGGCCCGGAGAAGCCCGTCGGTTATCTGCTGTCTGAAGCCGAATGCGGCGGAAAGTGCTCCGTCGTCGCAGACGTAGATGGCGGAAAGCAGGGGGTAGATCTCACCGAAGGTGAGCTCGGAAACGCCGTAGGCCTTACCTTTTATGTATACGCCGCCGGTCTCGGTGCCCTTTGAAGCAAAGAAGACCGATTTGTCCGCCAGAACGTATTTCACTCTTGCGGCCTCCCCCAGCTTGTTGGGGTCGCCCACTTCGATGTCCCGCTGTTTCAGGGCGACGATGCCCCCGGAGACGGCGATGACCGCAGGAAGCTCGACCCCCATCGCCGCCGATGCGGAAAGCACGGCAAAAACGCTGAGAAGAGTTCCGTATTCCCCAACACCGCCCCATATGGCGCGGATAAGGCAGACGATAACACAGACGATGCCCAGAGCAAGGGGGGCAAAGCGGAGCACAAGGGCCATGCGAAGGCCGTTCTCGGTATATTTTCCGGTGTAGACTGAATACATAAGCCGTCTGAAGGCGGCTCTGTCAAGGCTCATAAGGTCACGGTGCTGTCTTTCTGCGCCGAAAACGCAGATCCCCGCCACCAAAAGACAAACCGCCGCGGCAATTGCCTCTGCCACACGGTCGCCTAAAAACAGCATCAGCACGGCGCAAACGCCGAAAAGCGCCGACGCTAAAAGCTCCGCGCTTATAACAAGACTCATCATATCCCCAAGGGCAAGCCTGGATTTTGCCGGCTTTTCTTCGGGGGTATTGTTTTCTGAAAGTTTTTCCTGGGTAAGCATAAGAAAAAAATTTCCTCTCCTGATGAAAAAAGGGGGCCGGACTCACTCGCCCCGATCAAGGGTGAGATTGTCTATTCCGTTTCTGGTAAACTCGGCCATGTATTCTTCAATTCGGGCACCAAGCAGGTCGCTGTCCGCCCCGTCCACGTCCCGGTCGCGAAGGTCTCTTCTGGCAAGCTCCTCGGCAAGGATGCCGTAAAAAACACTGTCCTCATAGTCCAGAATTGCCTCATGAATGCCGCCCTCAACGTATTCCCGGGAGGGCTCACAGCCGTTTTCACAGAGAAGCCCCAGCCCCGCAGAGTCGCAGTGGGCAAAAACGATCCTCTGGACCTTGTCGTACTGGCGGATGCGGTCGCCCTCTCTGGTGGAGTTGAGCACCCAGTTTCCCGAATAGACCATGTCCAGCAGAAGTCTGAAATCACGGTCAGAAAGCTGTAAAATCAAAGTACGCGACCTCCGATGGCTTACATATCGCGCATAAGCGCACAGACCTTGCCCAGAATGCGGCAGTTTTTGCCGTCGATGGGCTCGTAAGCGGGGTTCTCGGGCATAAGCATGGCGTGCTCTCCCTCAAGGTTGAGGCGCTTTACGGTAGCCTCGTCCTCAAGAAGGGCGACCACGATGGTGCCGTTGTCCGCAGTTTCCTGTTTTCTCACCACAACGATGTCCCCGTCCAGAATTCCGGCGTTGATCATGGAATCTCCCCGGACTCTCAGACCGAAATACTCCGCGCCGGGCTTTCCCTCGTAATAAACACAGCCCTGTTCCTCTTCAAAGGCGAAAATGGGCTGACCGGCGGTGACACGGCCAAGTATCGGCACGCGAACGCTCTTCTTCGCACCGGGAAGGGTTATGGTGCGCATTTTTTTGGTATCTTTATTTATATAGCCCAGCTTCTGAAGCCTTGTAAGATACTGCTGGACGGAGGAGGGGGATTTCAGCCCCACACCGGCGCATATCTCTCTCACAGAGGGCGGAACGCCGTTGCTCTCAACAAAGGAACATATATATTCGTATACCTGGGCAAGCTTGCCCTCAAGAACGTCATTACTCACGGTTCAACCTCCCCGGTACACCCTCTGTCAAATGGCATACCGTCTTAGGTTAATTATAGCAAATATTCGTCTCATTGTAAAGCCCCGAAGACATAAAACACCTAAAACCCGCCTAAAATCCCCGGGGTTTTCATAGAAAACCGGAGAATTGTGCCGCATTTTCTTTACCCTGTAAAAGTTTACCCGATCCCTTACGGCAAAAAAATATTTTGCACCCCAACGCTTCCGGATAAACCTCCGGAAAAAAAGTCCGGCGGAACAAAAAATAAAAAGAAAAAACTATTGAAAAATTCACCGTAAAAAAGTATAATCAATGTGTAAATAAATTCCGTGTCACCGTACAAAGGGAGGAAAGTAACCCCATGATCAAGCTCGGCGCAAACACAGTTCTTTATAAGCCCCACACCTTAAGAGATGCCGTTGAAAATCTTTCGAAGATCGGCTACGACGGCTTTGAGATCTCTGCCATCAAGGGTATGTGCGAACACCTTGACCTGGACAACTGGAAGGATCAGAAAAACGAGATCCGCGAGCTCTGCGAGGAATTCAACATGGAGATCCTTGCCTCCGAGGTCGCATCCAGCGATCCCGCCAGACTCACAGTTGCCTTCGAGGCCGCCCGTGAGATCGGAATTCCCGTTATAAACATCGGCCCCTTCGGCGCAAGCAACAACGAAGAGGATCTTAAAAACTGCATCGCCCACATGGAAATGCTGGCCGGGCTTGCCGAAAGCTATCAGGTGAACCTCTGCGTCAAGGCCCACGTCGGCGCCTCCATCTACAGCACCCCCACCACTCTCGCCCTTATCGAAGCCTTTAAGAACCCCTATTTCGGCATCGACATGGACCCCAGCCACATCTTCCGCGCAGGCGAAGAACCGGAAAAGGCTCTTGCCTCCGTTCTGCCCGCAATGAAGCACATCCACATCCGCGACTGCCCCCACAGACTCCAGAATCCCGGCACGCCCTTTGAGCAGATCTGCGGCACCGGCCTTATCAACCTCAAGGGCTACGTCGGCGAAATGGTGGCCCAGGGCTATTCCGGCCCCGTGGATCTGGAGGTCATCGGACCCGACCTCAGCCTTGCCGACTGCAATATCGTTGCCGCCGAAACCTACGGCTACCTCAACGCTCTGCTGAAGAGCCTTGGCGCAAGATAAGCTTCCCCTCTTAACACAGATAAGAAAGGAAAACCGTTAATGAAAAAGAAACCCAATATACTCTTTTTGGGCATTGACTCCTGCCGCGCCCAGAACCTGAGCCTTTGCGGCTACGACCGTCTCACCACCCCCCATATCGACCGCATGGCCGAGGACGGCATCAACTTCGTGAACTGCTTCTCCCCCAGCATCCCCACCCCTCCGGGCTACAGCGCCCTGCTCACCGGCCGTGACTGTTTTGGCACCGGCATCGTCACCCTGAGAAACGTTCCCGAAATGGATCAGGGCATCTCCCTTCAGGAGGTTCTCAGCGCCAACGGCTACAACACCACCTGCATCGGCTTCGACAGCGTCCCCTGGACCCGGGGCTTTGACAAATATCTGAACTATTCCAGCTGGGGCTCCGACACTCCCGACGGCCGCAGCCACAAGGCCGAGAGCATGAACTCCGTTGCCATTCCCGAGCTCCGCCGCCTTGCCGCAGAGGACAAGCCCTTCTTCCTGTTCCTGCGCCACATGGATCCCCACTCCCCCTATCTACCCCCCTTCCCCTTCGACAGAATGTTCCACTCCGGAGACGAGTGTGACCCCGAAAACCACAGCCTTGACGAGCTCTACCAGTTCAAGCCCTTCCGCGACTACTTCTGCGAGTGGTTCCCCGAAGGCTGCACCGACGCCGAATACGTCAACGCCCAGTACGACGGCGCCATCGCCTATATGGACGCCTGCATCCAGCGCATCTTCACTGTCATCTCCGAGCTGGGCATCGAAAACGAAACTCTCATCGTTCTCACCTCCGACCACGGCGAGACCCTTGACGAGCACGACTGCTACTACGACCACCACGGACTCTACGAGGGCACACTTCGCGTTCCCCTTGTGTTCAAGCTCCCCGGCGTTGTTCCCGGCGGCTATATCTCCGACGAGATCGTCCAGCAGAAGGACGTTATGCCCACCATTCTGGACATTCTCGGCATCAAGACCAAGCTGAAATTCGACGGCCGCAGCCTTGCTCCCCTCTGGAAGGGCGGCGAGCGCGAAGCAGAGCCCGAAATGTACATCACCGAGGCAACCTGGATGCGCAAGCACGGCTGGCGTACCCCCGAATGGAAGCTCATCGTCGCCCTTGAGCCCGACTTCCACTACAAGCCCCAGGTGGAGCTTTACAACCTCATCAAGGACCCCCTTGAGCTGGAAAACGTTGCCTCCAGGGAGCCCGGCGTTGTAAAGATGCTCACCCGCCGCATGGAAAAGCACATTGCCGCCCGCAAAAAGCATTACAAGCGCGAGAACCCCATGGACGAGGCCGCCGCTTACTGGAACGATCTGGGCCGTCCCTTTGCAAGCAGCGACGAGGCCTACAACACCATGCACATCGGTGACCCCGCCGCCGCCCAGAAGCTTCAGGAAAACAAAAAGTAAGCTCCCCAACATTATATTATATAAGGAAACGAGATGATATCCATGCTGAAGGTATGTGTTATCGGCCTTGGCCACATTGGAAACCTTCACTCCCGCATATATCAGAGCCTTGACAACGTTCAGCTCATCGGCGTTTGCGACCTGAGAGAGGACCGCGCAAAGGCCGCCGGCGAAAAATTCGGAGTACCCTGGTACCTTGACGCCCAGCAGATGCTATCCGAGCTTAAGCCCGACCTGTGCAGTGTTGCAACGGGCGGCTGGGAATACTCCTCCGACCACTACAAGCCCTCAATGCAGGTGCTGGCCTCCGGCGCACATCTGCTCTGCGAAAAGCCCATCTCCGACGACATTTCCCACGCCCGGGAAATGGTTGCTCTGGCAAAGAAGAACGACCGTTGCTTTGCCATAGACTTTAACCACCGCTTTACCCCCGCCGCTCTCACCGCCAAAAAATGGCAGGACGAAGGCCGCCTTGGGGATCTGCTGTTCTGCAACATGGCTCTCTGGATCGGCAAGCCCGGAAGCTTTGAGTCCCCCTATTATCACCTCAAGGCTCTCAACCCCCACAGTGTAAACATGATGATGTACTACATGGGCCCCATCGAAAGCGTTCAGTGCTTTGCAATGAAGGCCCCCGGCCGGGACATCTGGTCCAGCGCCTCCATCAACATGAAGTTCGCCTCCGGCTGTATCGGCCACCTCACCTCCTCCTACGACCTCTCCCGCGGACATCCCATGGAGCGCTGCGAGGTTGCCGGCACCAAGGGCAGAATGCTGGTCGAGGATATGTGGCGCGAGGCCACCCTCTACCCCGCCGACGATATGACCAAGCTGGTCTACACCAACCCCGTCTTCGGCGGCTACAGCAATTTTGACGACACCTTTGCCGCAAGAATCAAGTTCTTCGTGGATCAGGTGGACTCCGGCGCACGTCCCGAAGAGATCAACGGCAGCGGACTTGACGGTCTCGAGGCCCAGCGGGTTATCCACGCCGCCATCAAGAGCCTTGACGAAGGCCGTATCGTTAACGTAAGCGAGATCTGACCGTGCTCCTTCCCTCCCAACGGCAAAAACAGAACCGATTTTAATTAACAATATAAAGGAGAAACCCAAATGGCAATTAAAACTGCAGTCATCGGTATGGGCGGCATCGGCTACACCCATGCCAGAGCCTACGCCAACGATCCTCTTGCCAAGCTTATCGCCGTTTGCGATATCAACAAGGAAAAGGCCGACAAGGCCGCCGAGGAATTTGGTGTTCGCGCCTTTTACTCCGTAAAGGAGCTTTGCGAGGGTCTGGGCGACGAGCTCGAGGCTGTCTCGGTCTGCACCAGCGGCTATGAAAACGGCTCCTTCCACTACGAGCCCGCCATGGAGTGCCTCACCTACGGCAAGAAGGTCCTCTGCGAAAAGCCCCTCTGCGCCGACATTCAGGATGCCAGAGACCTTGTCAACTACGCTCTCAAGAACCGCCTGTATCTGGGCTGTAACCTGAACCACTACTTCACCGACATCGCCGCCAAGGCCAAGGGCTGGATGGACGCAGGCGAGATCGGCGAGACCGTTTACTGCCTCCACAAGGTCGGCTTCGACGGCAGTGACTACGGCTACGGCGGCGTTGGCGACCTTAAGTCCCGCTGGCTCAAGCCCTATTCCCACTGCAAAGCCTTCCTCACCCATCCCTTCTCCGTTATGCGCTATTTCTGCGGCGACATCGTCCAGGTCCAGGCCTTCCTTGACCGTCCCGGCGTGAGAAAGACCGCCGGCGACCCCATGCTCTCCATCAACAGCGTTAACTGCAAGTTCGAAAAGGGCGGCGTTGGCGTTCTTATCAGCCAGCGCGGCGATGCCCGTTTCGGTCTTGGCGGCTGGTGGAGCTACGAGCACGCAGGCACCAAGGGCACCTTCTGCATTGAGAACTGCGTTGAACAGCTCACCTACTGGCGCGGCCATCAGAAGGACGAAGAGGGCAAGCTCTACCTGCCCAAGCCCGAAGTCATCAACACCGGCATCACCAGCTTCGACGCCACCTTCCCCGCCAGAATCCACGCCTGGCTGGAAGATCTCACCAATAACGTCCACTACGAGTTCATCCGCTCCTCCGGCAGAGACGCTCTTGCCACTCTGGAGTATATCGAGGCCGTTATCCAGTCCTACGAAAACGGCGGCGCCACCGTCCGTCCCCATCCCCTTCCCGCGATCCACGGCACTCCCGAATACATCCACTAAGCATTCTTCCTCAAAGTACAAATGCGCTTGCTGCAGTAGCCCAAACCCACAGAGCAACAGAAAAGAGAAGACTCGTATCATAACGAGTCTTCTCTTTCTTTTTGTCTGATAAGTGATATTCTGTTCGCCAACAACTTGCGAAACAAATATCACTGCGAAGCAATATAACTCGCCGTCAGGCGAATAGAGTTGCGTGATACTCTGCTTGGAGTAGGGCGGGGGCTTGCTCCCGCCGAAACGTTTGGAGAGGATATGGAATCCTCCCCTACGGGCAGAAAGGTAAGCCGTACACCGCAGGGGCGAACTGCGTTCGCCCGTTTGGCGTATCATCCCTGCTACCTTTCCCGGCTACATTGTGCTGAGGGAGACCTTTTCCGGACGCCCCGGGAGGGGCGTCCCTACATTTCAAATATTCTTTTTGTCTGATAAGTGATATGCTGGTACTCGTCAGTGTGTTATTCTATTCTCCCATAAACTTGCGAAGCAAATATCACTGCGTAGCAATATAACTCGCCGAAGGCGAATATAACTGCGAAGCAATATAACTGTGCCGAAGGCACAATATAACTCGCCGTCAGGCGAATAGAACTAGCGTGATACTCCGAAAAGAGTATCACGCCAATCGGTGCGGAAGTTTTTTATTATAAATGTTTTTATCTTATGCCCCGGTTGACGTAGATGCCAACGTTGCCGGAGGCCGTGGATATGGCGTATTCGCCGCCGGACTTGCCGCAGATATATTTTCTCTCGGCGCCGGAGCCAAGGTAGAACCCGTCGAAGCCCTCCACCTTTGCTCTGCCGGAAACGGTTTTGAGATTAAGGGTGAAGGAAGCGCTCTCGGGCAGATAGAGCTTGCACATGCCCGATGCCGAGGAAAAGCTCAGCTCTTCCGGAGCGAAGGCAAACACGGCGTGGAGGTCGCCGGAGGCGGATTCAAAGGAAATGCGCTTCACGCCGCCCCGAACGTCGCAGTCGCCGCCGGAGGTGTCGAGGTCAAGGTCGGCAATGTCCGTATATTTCGAGGACCACTCGCCTCCGGAGCTTGAAAAGATTGCGCTTTCAAAGGCACAGTAGGCAACGGAAGCGTCGCCGGAGGCAGTTTCGCACTCGAAGACCTCGGCAGAGAGGTTGGTCACGGAAAAGTCCGCGGACTGGGAGGCGAGCTTTATCTCCATCAACCCGGAGGCCATGCGTGCGGGGACCAGTATCTCAAGGCATCTTGGGGGAGCAAAAACGTCCTTTATGCCCTCAAGGCTCCGTCTGACGGTCTTTTTGCCGTTGAAATCTATGGCAAGAATGCCCTTTTCGAAGGTGAACTTTGCAGGCTCGGCGGTCTCATTGAGGTTTTTCTCAAATACGACGGTGTCCGTTCCGCTGTGCTGGCGGAGGAAGACCTTGCCGTAGCTGTAGTTCACGCGGATGGCCCGAACCTCGCCACGGATCTTCCAGCGGTTGTCGCCGATGGTAAAATCTCTCCCCCGGGAGCTCTGACCGGGCTTTGCCTCGGGAGAAGGCTCTGCCGGGACGAGCGGGGTGCCAAGGGAGGCAATTGCAAGACCCATTGCGGCCTCAGGGGCTGTTCCCTTTGCGATCTCGCCGTCGTAAATATCAAGGGCGCGGCTCCGGTACTCCTCGCCGCCGGGTTTGTTCAAGGTAAGCTCTTTGACGTAAGAAATAAGTCTGTCCCGCATTTTTTGCCTCTTTTCCCTGTGAGCAACAGTTTGTTAGCATCTAAAATTATAACATGCCGCCCCGGTGAATGTCAAGCACCGGGGCGGCAGGGAGAAATCTATTTCTTTTTTCCGGAGCAATTCATTCCGCAGGCTCCGCAGGAACCTCCGCAGGAGCAGGAGGACTTACCCTTTTTCTTATTGATCACCCAGCCTGTGACGATCGCGGCAACCACAAGAACGATAACTGCCAGAACGATAACGGTCGGCCAATTCCACTCCATGTTTATTTCACTCCTTTTTCAGAAATTTTCTTACTTCACCTTTACGGTAAGGGTATTTTCGCTGTATTTGTTGGGTCGGACAAGCATGTAGACCGTGAAGCCCACAACGCAGACGGCAAGCACTGTGCCAAGGATGCTTCCCGCTCCGGCAAACCATGCGCCGAACTGGTAGGTGACGAAGGCCATTGCATAGGCAAACACACACATATAGCCGATGGCGCCCACGGACCATTTCCAGTTGTTCATCTCACGCTTGATGGCACCCATTGCGGCAAAGCAGGGAGCGCAGAGCAGGTTGAAGATCATAAAGGAAAGACCGGCTGCCTTGTTTGCAAAGAAGGCGCAGAGGGTCTTGAGGTGGTCAAGATCCATATCTTCCACAGCGCCAAAGGCGACGTCAGCCGCATCCTCGGCCATGGAGGAGAGAGTTCCGAAAACGCCCACGACCTCTTCCTTGGCCACAAGGCCAAGAACGGTGGCAACGGCAGGCTCCCAGGTGTTGCCAAAGCCAAGGGGCTTGAAGATCCAGGCAAGACCGGTGCCGACGACCTCGAGAACGGAAACGCCGCCCCGCTCTTCGGTTATGTAGTGGAAGCCGCCCTCAAAGCTGAGGCTGTTGAGAGCCCAGATGAGAATGCTGGCCACAAGAATGACGGTACCTGCGCGCTTGATAAAGCTCCAGCCGCGCTCCCAGGTGGCACGGAGGAAGTTGCGGGGAACGGGTGCGTGGTAGGCAGGAAGCTCCATAACGAAGGGAGCAGGGTCGCCTGCGAAGGGCTTGGTCTTTTTAAGGATGATACCGGAGATAACGACCGCCGCAACGCCGATGAAGTATGCGGAAACGGAGATAAGGCCGACGGAAAGTGCGCTGTCTCCGAAAACGCCGCCGGCGATCATGGAGACGATGGGAAGCTTTGCGCCGCAGGGCATAAAGCCGGTGGTCATAATGGTCATCTTGCGGTCGCGGTCCTGCTCGATGGTACGGGATGCCATAATGCCGGGAACACCGCAGCCGGTTGCCACCAGCATGGGAATGAAGCTCTTGCCGGAAAGGCCGAATTTGCGGAAGATGCGGTCCATGATAAAGGCAACGCGGGCCATGTAGCCGCAGTCCTCAAGAAGAGCCAGCAGCAAAAAGAGCACCAGCATCTGGGGAACAAAGCCCAGAACGGCGCCAACGCCCCCAACGATGCCGTCCATAATGAGGGTGTAGAGCCAGTCGGCAATGACGGGAGCTCCGTCCGCACCAAGAAGGAACATATCAAACAGCTCGGGAACGCTGACCCAGTTGGCCATAAAGCCCGGAAGGTCACCGGCCTCGGCACAGTCCGCAAAGGAGCCAAAGAGACCGTCGTTCATAAACGTGACCGTCCAGTCGCCAACGGACTTGATGGAGAGGAAGTAGACCACGAACATGACAACTGCAAAAATGGGCAACGCCAGAATGCGGTTGGTAACAACGCGGTCGATCTTGTCGGAGACGGTCATCTTAACGCCGCTCTTTTTCTTATAGCAGTTCTTCATGAGCGTTCCGATGAAAACGTAGCGCTCGTTGGTGATGACGCTTTCGGCATCGTCGTCCAGCTCCGCCTCTACTGCGGCTATATCAGATTCTACATGATCGAGCACCGCTTTGTCAAGAGAAAGCTGCTCCAAAACCTTTTCATCACGCTCAAAAATTTTAACGGCGTACCAGCGCTGCTGTTCTTCGGGAAGTCCGTGGACAGCGGCCTCTTCGATGTGGGCAAGGGCGTGCTCCACGGTGCCGGAGAAGGTGTGCATGGGAACGGGCTTACCCTTTGCGGCGGCCTCGATGGCGGCCTCGGCGGCGGCAAGAACACCGTCCCCCTTCAGCGCGGAGATCTCAACGATCTTACAGCCAAGCTCCCGGCTGAGCTCTTCAACGTTGATCTTGTCACCGTTGCGCCGGACAACGTCCATCATGTTTATTGCAATAACAAGGGGAATTCCCAGCTCGGCAAGCTGAGTGGTGAGATAGAGGTTACGCTCAAGATTCGTGCCGTCCACAATGTTCAGAATTGCATCGGGACGCTCGTTTATAAGATAGTTTCTGGCAACGACCTCTTCCAGAGTGTAGGGTGAGAGGGAGTAAATGCCGGGAAGGTCGGTGACGGTGACGTCCTTGTGCCCTTTGAGCTTGCCTTCCTTTTTTTCCACCGTAACCCCCGGCCAGTTGCCAACGTACTGGTTGGCACCGGTGAGGGCATTAAAAAGCGTTGTTTTGCCGGAGTTCGGGTTTCCCGCAAGAGCTATTTTCATGTTTATATTCTCTCTGCCTTTCTGTTTTTGCAGTTAGCCACAACTAACTGATGGGGGAAGAAAAATCCGGGGGCTATATCCCGGAAACCGTCATCTGAGTTTATCTCAGCCGATCTCGATCATCTGGGCATCTGCCTTGCGGATCGAAAGCTCGTAGCCGCGAACTGTGATCTCAATGGGGTCTCCCAGGGGGGCAACCTTTCGGATATAGACCTCAACACCCTTTGTAAGACCCATGTCCATAATGCGGCGCTTGACAGCACCCTCTCCATGGAGCTTAACCACCTTTACGGTCTGGCCAATTTTTGCATCCTTGAGCGTGTTCACCTTTTTTCCTCCTTTTTTCGACTTTTACCCTGCCGGTTCACACCATTATTTTCTGAGCCATTTCCCGGCTCAGAGCAACACGGGAGTTTTTGACGTTCACGATAACGTTGCCGCCGATCTCGTTGACCACGGATACCGTTCCGCCCACGACAAAGCCCATGTCTTCAAGATGTTTTTTCATTTCGGCCTTTCCGCCCACTTTTTTTATGAGGTTGTCCTCGCCGGGAGTTGCAAGAGTAAGTGGAAGCACAAAAGCCACCTCCGAGAATTTATATGCACTGCAGTTAGCCACGGCTAACCAGCAGGAAGTATTATACACCTCTCTCTAACGCTTGTCAATAGGTTTTGACAAAAAAAGTTAGCCAAAGCTAACTGCAGATTTCATGGATGTGGTCGGCAAAAAAATCCAAAACAGCCCGAAAACACAAAGAATCAGCCCTATTTTTCTTGACTTTGGAACTGTTTCATGTTATCCTATACGAGTTAAAGAAAATTTCCCGAAAGGCTGTGTAAATTGCCCATGCGCTCCTACGAATCCCGCGAGATGTACCTCGAAAACATACTTATCCTCACAAAAACACAGCCCGACCTCCACGCAATCGACATTGCAATGCACATGGGCTACACTAAGCCCAGCATAAGCCGGGCAATGTCCCGTCTGAAGCAGGAGGGGCTTATCAATATCGACGAGCTGGACCATATCTCCCTCACCGAAAGCGGCCGGGCCATTGCCGAAAAGATCTACGAGCGCCACACGATCCTCTCGGCAATGCTGGAAATGCTGGGCGTGGACAAAGCCACCGCCGACGAGGACGCCTGCCGCATGGAGCACGCCATGAGCGACGTCACCTTCGAAGCCATCAAGCGCCACATGGCACAGTATTCTAAGTAAAAAAATTCATCCCCGTTCCGCACAAAACGCGAAACGGGGATGCTTTTTTGTTATCTGCAGGCTTTATTTTACGGTGATGGTCTCGCCGGAGGTCATCGCAAAGATGTTCTTTACGGAAGCGTCGGAGATAAGCCCCGGTCCGCCAAGAACGTAGCCGCTTTCAATGCCGGCAGGCACGGTGTAGGCCGCGGTGACCTTATTCTTCGCAGTTGCGGTAAGGATGAGGGGTGCACCGGTGTGATTTGCCAGAGCACCGCCGGAAAGTCCGTCCGGGAAGTCCTGACCGTAGGCAAGAACGGCAGAGGTGGCGCCCGGGAAGAAGGTGCGGGCAATATTGATGGAGGTATCGTATCTGGTGGCGCCGGAAATACGGGTCACACTGCCGTAGGCCTTAAGGGCGTTTTCCACCTTCGGGCTAACGGCGTTCTCTCCGCCGATAACGTAGATATTGTTCAAGCCGCCAATTCTGTTGAGATAATTCTTCTGGGCAGTGGTGAGACCGTCCTTGACCAGCATGACGGGCATGTCAACTGCGGAGGAGGAGAGACCGTCCGCAAAGTCCTTGCCGGTACACACCAGCAGGTCGGCGCCGTAATATACGCCGCACTCTTCGAGAACGGCAAGGTTGGTGTCGTATCTGGTGGCACCGGAGAGACGGAGGACGTCGTACTCCTCAAGTCCTCTTTCCATTGCCACGGGAACGGCGTTGGTGCCGCCAAGCAGATAAACCGTACCGCCGGGAGTAACGTTTTCCTTAATGTACTCCTTCACGGCGTTCATGGTGTTATTGTTGTTTCTCACCAGAAGGATGGGGGCGGAGTGGCGGTTTGCAAGATAGCTTCCGGAAAGGGCATCTGCGAAGTCGGTGCCGCTGGCGACAACCACCACGTCGAACCTATAAGCGCCAAGCTCTTCCTTAAGGGCATCGGCGGCCTTGAGAGAGGTCTGGTATCTGTCGTTGCCGTAAACACGGACGACGTCGGAGCTCTCAACGGGAGCGGCGGCCTTGACAACGGCCAGAACACAGCTTTCGTCAACGGTGACCTCAACGGAAGAGGCGGTGCCGGAGTAGGCAAGCTCATCCACAGTGCCGTCGGTGTTGACCTTGAACACCTTGCCGTTGGCATTGGTGGGAAGCTTGACCTTCAGGGTCTCGCCGGAGTCAACGAAAACGTTGATGCGCTGTGCCCCGGAGAGATCCTCGCCCAGAGAGAGGGTTGCGGGAAGGGTGGCGGAGGAAGAGCCGCCGTCCTTGATATAATACCACTGGTTGTTGGCCTTGAACCAGCTGTTCGCCGTGGGAGCCGTGGCATCGGATGCGAAGACGGTGTCTCCCAGACGCCAGTTGGCGCTAAAGGTGTAGCTGCAGATGGAGGTGGCGTCGGTTATCCAGTGGGCGTTCACGGCAAAGCTGAGCTTGTCGACGTAGGTGTACTTGGTGTAGCCCTTGGATGTGATATTTGCCTGAGTCTGCCACTCCTTTCCGGCGGTGGTGTACCACTTGCCGTCGCTGCGGTAAGCGTTCCAGTTCTCGAAGGTGCAAATGTCCAGCATGACCTCGTCAAAGAAGCTGGCGGGAACGAAGTTTGCGGCGGAATTGAGGGTGACGGTCTTTTCCCAGGTAGCCTTGGTGGCAGGCAAGGTTGCGTTGATAACGCCGCCGTCGTAATAGAGGTTATAGGTGGGTGCAGGTGCGGAGGCGGGGTAAGAAGAGCCGATCTCAAAATAGAAGGCCTTTTTGCCAACGTTGCCGGCGCTGTCCCAGGCGCGCACCACGTAATAATACTTACCGGCGGGCCATTTTGCGAAGGTCATCTGGCTGTCGATGTCGTAGATCTTGGCGTCGGTTGTAACTCCCCCAACGGGAACGGTGGTGTTGATAACGTTCTTGCCGGTGGAGAGGTTGGTGACGGTAACAGTGACCTTGGTGAGAGCATTCTTGGAGGTCACCCAGCCGTAGCAGGTGTGGTAAGCTCCCTGGGGATGGATGACGGGGGGATGGTTGATGGCCATGCGGATTCCGGAGAGGTCGTCGATCGCAACGCCGTTCTTTCTGTAGCCGATGGTCTTAAGGGTGTAGCCGGACTTGTGCCACTGGGAGAGAGTGGACTTTCCGGTGCCGTTTTCAATGTCTACCACAATGAAGCCGGACTTTTCAAGAGTCGTGGTAGAGCCCTTGTAGCCGCATACGACGGACCAGTGCTGGGCATTGTCGCTCTTGTATCTGTGGACGAGAACGGGATAGCCCTGTTCAAGCTGGTCATAGAGACCCTGCAGGGAATAGGTCTTGGTGGCGTAGCCAAGAGCTCCCCAGCTCTGAACCGCGTTGTCTCTGGGAACACCGGAGGTGGTACCCAGGTTCTTGTTTATAACTGCGTTGTAAACAAGCTTTTTGTCTGCCGCGGAGGTTGCTCCGTAAAGGTAGGACTCTGCAGTGCAGAGAGAGACCAGAGCGCAGTCCGTTGAGTTGACGGAGAGGATCCTGGATTTCATAACGGCGTCAGAAAAGTCTATATTGTAATAGACCTGAGCAGAAGCCGCATTTGCGACAAGTCCTGCAGGAACAAGCCCCAAAAGCATAACAAGAGCCAGAACCACACAGGAAACCCGTTTGATGGTGGACATATTAGTTTGCCCCTCTTTCTTTTTGTTTATAAAAATATCTGTGTGCCACCGTTTTTCCGGCGGCACACAGATATGATAGCATATTTTAGTTCAAAAGTAAATAGAACCGCAACCTTGTCCCGGATTATTTTTCTCTGACAAAGTCCACAGCCGGGATAATGGAATCCTCCGCGGCCTCGTATTCCACGGTGACGGTATCCCCCACGTTCAGAAGCACCGCCTCGGGGAATTCGGATGCCCACAGGGCAAAATAGGCGCTTTCGCCCTCAAGGGCAACGTAGAAACAGGTGTTGCCTCCGATAACGGCAGAGCGGACGTCCGTGACCCTGCCGGAGATGCTAAGGTTCGTGTTTTTGTCCGGCTCGGGCTCGGCGACGATGCCGTTGTTTGCAAGCTGAAGCTCGTAGGCCTCAACAGCCTGCTCAACGGTGTTGCCCACGGAGACGATCTGATACTGCTGAACGTTGACCAGAGCGTACATCTTAACAAGTCCCGCCGCATCCTTAAGAGCCATGAAATAGGTGGGCTGATCCCCAAGGTTCAAAAGCAGGGGGAAGGTGGCCTGATAGGCGTACTGCTGAACTGCGCCCTCGGCGCTGTCCATGGCGGAATACTCCTCTGCTCCGGCGCAGGAATAGTACCGTGCCTCCTTGGTGCGCTGGTTTACCAGCACGAAGCCGATATTGCCCCTGTCGCCGCTGACGGAGGTTATGCCCGTGTAGAGCCAGACGTCGTCGTTCTGGGCGATATAGTTATAGCCGTCGGTGGTCTCGGTGCATCCCTTCTGACCGAAGATGGAGTTGAAAAATCCGTTGTGGTAGACGCCGTAATAATCGTACTGCTCGATTATAAGCTCTGCGGAGAAGACTCTGTCCACCCAGGTGGGCACCTCAGAGACGGGCAGATATTCCGTCTCGCCCGTGACCGCGTTCACAAGCACCGCACCAACGATATCCCGGCCGCCGAAAAGGCCGATCTTTTTCTCCACCACCGAGGCGATCCACCAGGGGGTGCCATCTTCGTCGATCTCGAAGTTCACGTCGTTGAACATCTTCGTGGGATAGTTCAGCCGGAGATATCTGGTGATATTTCTGTTGAAATACTCCGAGGGGGAATATTTAATTCCCTCTTCAAGGCGGACGACCTCAACCTCCTGGGTGACCATGTCCACGATCATGTAGGCAGGAATGCCCTGGTCGCGGTTGTTGAACCACTTAAAAAAGCTGTCGTAATCCAGATAGATCACTCTCACAGGAGTGCCCCGGTAGTTTATCTGGGCGGAGTTTTCGTCCACGCCAAACTGGGATACAAGGTCAGAAAGCTCACCAAGCTTGCGGTTTGCAAGGTTGTTTGCGCTGGTGGAGTCCAGCATGGGGATATGATCCCAGGATATCTCCGTGACCTCAGCGGCAAAGTCGCCTTCCTTTGTTTCGAGAAGCTTTGCATAGTCGCGGCTGCGGAAGCCGACCCAGCCCACAACCGTGCCCACCAGCACCGTCAGACACAGCGCCGCAATAAGCCAAATAGAGGGAAGGCGCTTGAGGTTATACTTCAAAAAGCTCTCCCCGGCCGGGCGTGTGCCCCCGAGGATCACCATACACACCGTCCAAACCACGCAAAGCACGGTGAGGAAATTGTAAAACTCCCTGTCCTGGAAATTCAGGGCGGGCAGGGTGAAATAGAAATACACCGCGCCAAACAAAAGAGTAATTCCCAGACTGATAAGAACCCTGGTCAGGGGCGTGCCCTTCGGAGCACGGGGCACCTGAGCGGTCCGGTCATTCCGGGCGGTGTGGAACTGCGTGAAAAATTCTGCCATTATCTGTCTCCTCCTTGTTCAGGAAAAAGTCTGCATGAAAATTATACCACAACCCTCTTTCCCGGTCAATACCGTACAAAATACCTCCGGTGTACGAACAAACGCCGGATATCACTTGTAAAAGCCCACGGGTTATGGTATTATATATACGTATTATTATGTGTACCGGGAGCGTATTTAATGTTTGGAACAATGACAAGGGAGCAGATGACCCAGGGCCCCCTTTTGAAAAAGCTTTTTCTCTATTCTCTGCCCATTATGGCAACGGGCATTCTCCAGCTTCTGTTCAACGCCGCGGACCTTATCGTGGTCGGCCGCTGGGGAGGGGACGTTTCTCTTGCCGCGGTCGGCGCCACGGGCGCGCTGATCAACCTTATCGTAAACCTGTTCATCGGTCTTTCCGTGGGCACCAGCGTCACAGTTGCCCAAAGTGTGGGAGCCGGTGACAAAGAAGGGCTGCAGAGAGTTATACATACCTCAATGGCGGCGGCCGTCGTGGGCGGAATTATCGTTTTCTTCATCGGTTTTTTCGGCGCCCACACCTTCCTTGGCTGGATGGGCACACCGGACGACGTTATCGACCTCTCGACCCTGTACATGAAGATATACTTCGTGGGCATTCCCGCCAGCATGATCTACAACTTCGGCGGCGCCATTCTCCGCTCCTCCGGCGATACCAAGCGCCCCCTGATCATCCTCACCTCTGCCGGCGCGCTGAACGTGGTGCTCAACGTGATCTTCGTTATCGGCTTTAAAATGACGGTGGACGGCGTTGCGTGGGCAACCACCATCTCCCAGACCATGTCCGCCGTGCTTGTCGTCATCCACCTCATCCGTCACAAGGGAGACATTCACCTTGACGTCCGCAAGATCCGCTTCCACAGGGAAGAATTCCTTCAGCTTCTCAAAATCGGCATTCCCGCAGGCCTTCAGGGCTCCATGTTCTCCATTTCAAACGTTATCATCCAGAAGTCCGTCAACTCCTTCGAGTCGGAATTCATGTCCGGCAACTCTGCCGCGGGCAACCTTGAGGGCTTCATCTACGTTGCAATGAACGCCTTCCACCAGACCGCCCTCACCTTCACCGGCCAGAACGTGGGCGCAAAAAAGCCCGAGCGTATCAACCGGGTGCTGGCTCTCTGCACCATGTACGGCGTTGCCTCCGGCGTTATCCTCTCCGGCATTGTCTACCTCCTGCGCTATCCCCTGCTGGGGCTCTACCTGCCAGACGCACCGGGAAGCGTTGAGGCCGGAATTCAGCGACTTAACGTCATCGCCACGACCTATTTCCTCTGCGGCGCGATGGAGGTCATAAACGGCGTGCTGAGGGGCATGGGCTCGTCACTCGTGCCAATGCTGATGACGGTGCTAACCGTCTGCGGCTTCCGCATACTCTGGATATTCACGGTCTTCGCCCAGCACAAGACCCCCTTCACCCTCTTCCTCTCCTACCCCATCTCCTGGATACTCTGTATTATCGCCCAGTTCATCCTCTACTTCTTCGTTAAGCGCAAGACCGAACGCAGACTTCAGCTATACAACTAAAAACTCCCTCCAAATAACCAAACGGGAGAAGCCTCGTCCCCCCATAGGGGGTGGCAGAGCTTCTCCCGTTATTTTTGTTATACAGCTTTTATCTTCCGTAGATCGCAAGGAGCATTGCCAGAGCCTCTTCGGCGTTGGTGGCGGGATAGTAATAGAGCTGGGGGTCGGTGCCTTCCTTGTGGTCGTAGGATATCTCGAAATAGTTAAACTCTTTGCCGTAGACGTGGCCAAAGACGATGATCTTTTCCTCGCCGTCCACGTTGGCGGTGAAATATGCGCCCTCGGGGACCTGAAGACCCTCGGAGGTGTACTTAACGCCGTTCACAGTAATGTCTCCGCTGATCTTATCCTCGGAGAAGACCCTGTTGTGCCATTTGAGATCAAGCTGCATCTCAACGGACTTTCCGTCCACGGAGAAGAGCTCGATATCCTTTTTTCTTGATCCGGGAACGTAAACGCAGACCGCCCAGATCGCAACGGCCAGCAGTACGGTGCCCAAAATAAGCTTTCCCAAATGCTCTGCCAAAAACTTTTTCATAAAAACCAACCCTTCGCACCCATTTTTTCAGGGGATCAATTTGATATCCCGGATATTTTACTATATTTTTTCGCCGCTGTCAATATCCTCCGGGATAACGTCAGCCTCACACGCCGGGATCTTCTTTGCCGCATAGAAAAGGCAGGGCACCGATCCAAAGGGGACCAGCAGAGAAATACAGGTCAGGAGCATGTATTTTTCCGGAACGAATTTTTCGTAGAGGGAAGCCGCGGTGTACCATCCCGCCATCATCAGAGCAAGCTTTCCCAAAGGATAATTGAACGTGCCGACGCTCAAAACACCCGAGGCAACACAGAGCTTGTCCAGAGTGCGGTCTCCGGGCTTTACGTAACTCAGAATGCCTCTGAGCTTTACCAATCTCAAAATCGGCACGAATGTTAGCCCGGGATTTTTCAGGCCCAGCTTCTTTGCAATTTTACTGTAGGCTAAGCCCAGTAAGATCAAAAGCGCCAGCTGATAAACACACACACCGCAAAACAGGAGAAGAGCGCCGTAGATAATGTAGATCAAAAGCAACATATTACTCAGCCTCCTCCTTTTCTGCCGGGTCAGGGCTGATTTTTCTGCGATGGGCTGCCGCCAAAAGCGCAAAAGGCGCCACGGGAAGCACCACACCGCATACCCCCAGAACAACAGCGAGCCATTTTTTGAAACAGCGCAGATATACCGTCAGATGACCGGCGGAGAGAACTGTGCGCCAGACCAGAACGACAAGGGCCACAATGCACCACATTGCCGTCTGCATTGCTTCCCCGATATACCGCATATCATAATCAAGTTCCACGGTATAGTTATCTATCGCGACGCTTACAGGCAAAGCCAGCACCAGGGCAATTGCCATACCGATCCCGGACAGCATCAGCATAACCGTCCAGATAACCCGTGACGCTCTCCTGCCATTGGAAATAACCAATCCCAGCGGAACGTATCTCACCACCGGGATCAAACACAAAAGAGTCCTGTTTCGCCCGAAAGCCTCGCTCATTTTGCCGCACCCCATAGCCTGCATAAACCACAGGGCGCCCGAAAAGCCTGCAACGATCATAAACAGGAGCATGACCTGGGCAATGACCGCCGCCAACACCCAATCCGAACCCATAATCTACCCCTCCCCAAAACTGCTAAAGACAAAAAACGCACTCCCCGGAGAATGTCCAAGGGATCATCTTTCGGGGAGTGCGGATTTTACTGACAGGACTTATTTGCCCAGCATTGCGGCGCCGACGATGCCGGCGTTGTTGCCAAGCTCTGCCAGCTTGACTTCGGTCTGGGGCAGATTTTCGATGGAACGGGTGTAGACCTGCTCACGGACAAGCTTCTTCACAGGCTCCATAAGGCGGTCGCCTTCGTGGCTCACGCCGCCGCCGATGCAGAAGACCTCGGGCTGGAAGATGTTGATAACGGTGGCGATACCGGAGGCAAGATGCTCCTCGTATTCACGGGTGACCTCAAGGGCAAGCTCGTCGCCTTCCTTGGCGGCAAGGTATGCGGTGCGTCCGGAAACGCCGGCCAGAGTGCCGTCCTTGGACTTTGCCCAGAGAAGGCTCTTCTTTTCGGTGTCCTTCTTCATGGCCTCAACGGTCATGTTGATAAGACCGGTGGCGGAAGAGTAAGCTTCCCAGCAGCCCTTTCTGCCGCAGGAGCAGGGCTTGCCGTCCTTAACGATAACGGTGTGGCCGATCTCGCCGCCTGCGCCGTTAAAGCCGGCGTAGATCTTCTTGTCGATGATAATGCCGCCGCCAAGGCCGGTGCCAAGGGTGATCATAATGGCGTGGCGGGCGTTCTTGGCCGCGCCGGCATATGCTTCGCCAAGAGCGGCGCAGTTGGCGTCGTTGCCCAGATAAACGGGAACGTCAAAGGTCTCGCGGAAGATCTTTGCGGCGGGAGTGTCGAAGAACTTGATGTTGTTGGCGTAGGCGATAACGCCGTTTTCGGAGTCGATGGTGCCGGGGGCGCCGATACCGACCCACTGGATATCCTTTGCGTCGATATTGTTCTCGGCGCAAAGCTCGAGGGCAAGCTCAGCCATGGCTTTGACGATCTCTTCGCCGGTGCGAACGTCGGCGCAGGTGGGAACGCTCTTGGAAGCCAGGATCTCGCACTGGTCGTTGACCAGGCCGGCGGCGATATTGGTACCGCCAAGGTCGATGCCTATGTACATAATCAGACAAACCTTTCGATAATTTTATTGTTTCCGGTTGGTTGGTGCAAAAAAAGCGAAAGTTCCCGTCCTCACGGAAATATTTCCCTGAGGACGGGAACTCTTAGGTCAATCAGACATTGTGGACCTTATTGTCTCTGTCGCCGCGGGCAGAGTCGAGACCGTACTTTCCGGCTTTGCGGAACTCGAAGTACTTGGTAGCGACCTTGTCAAACAGCGCGTAGGAGAGAACGTCCTCGTCCTGCTCAAGGTATTCGCCGATGGCGCCGCGGAACTTGTCAAGCTCGTTGGGGATATCGTCGGCGGGACGGTGGGTGATGGGCTCGGCGTCGCCGATGATCATCTTGCGGAACTCATCGGAGATGGGGGCGGGAGTCTGGCCGTATTCGCCGCGAACGAGACCGCGGAACTCCTTGGTGACCTGCTTGTACTTACCGAACAGAACGTTCATAACGGCCTGAGAGCCAACGATCTGGGAGGTGGGAGTGACAAGGGGCGGATAACCGGAATCCTTGCGGACGTTGGGAACTTCGGCAAGAACCTCGTCCAGCTTGTCGGCCTTGCCGGCCTGCTTGAGCTGGGAGATGAGGTTGGACATCATGCCGCCGGGGATCTGGTAGAGCAGGGTGTTAACGTCAACGCCCAGGCTCTTGGGATCCATGAGACCGTCCTTGAGATACTTCTCGCGGAGGGGAGCAAAGTAGTTACGAACCTTGTTGAGCTTGTCCAGATCCAGACCGCAGTCGTAGGGAGTGCCCTCGAAGGTCTTGACCATGGGCTCGGTGGCGGGCTGGGAGGTGCCCAGAGCCAGGGGGGAGATGGCGCAGTCAACAACGTCAACACCGGCTTCGATGGCCTTCATGTATGCCATGGAAGCGGTACCGGCGGTGTAGTGCATGTGGAGCTGAATGGGGATCTTGACAGTCTCCTTAAGAGCGGTCACAAGCTCGGAAGCAGTGTAGGGCAGCAGAAGGCCGGCCATGTCCTTGATGCAGATGGAGTTTGCGCCCATCTCTTCAAGCTGCTTTGCAAGCTTGGTGAAGCTCTCGATGGAGTGGTAGGGGCTGATGGTGTAGCAGATGCAGGCCTGAACGTGACCCTTTTCCTTGATTGCCGCATTGATGGCGGTCTTCAGGTTACGGGGATCGTTAAGGGCGTCGAAGATACGGATGATGTCGATGCCGTTGGCGATGGACTTCTGAACGAAGTACTCAACAACGTCGTCGGCATAGTGTCTGTAGCCAAGAATGTTCTGACCTCTGAAGAGCATCTGAAGCTTGGTGTTCTTAGCTCTCTCGCGGATCAGACGGAGTCTCTGCCAGGGGTCCTCGTTGAGGAAGCGGAGGCAGGAGTCGAAGGTGGCGCCGCCCCAGCACTCAAGGGAGTGGTAACCGATATCGTCCAGAAGCTCGACGGCGTCGAGGAACTGTTCGGTGGTCATTCTTGTGGCGATGAGAGACTGGTGGGCGTCACGGAGAATTGTCTCGGTAATTTTAAAAGCCATAATCTTATTCCTCCTTTAAAATTTTCAGCCGCCAAATCTGGACAGGAAAACACCTGCCGCAACGGCAGAGCCGATAACGCCGGCAACGTTCGGGCCCATGGCGTGCATGAGCAGGAAGTTGGACGGGTCTTCCTTCTGGCCGACGCTCTGAGCAACACGGGCGGCCATGGGAACGGCGGAAACACCGGCAGAGCCGATGAGGGGATTGATCTTGCCCTTGGTGATCCAGCACATGATCTTGCCGATAACAAGACCGCCAACGGTGCCGAAGATAAAGGCAGTGAGACCGATAGCGATGATAAGCAGGGTCTTGACAGAGAGGAAGCTCTCGGCGGTGGCGGTGGCGCCAACGGTGAGA
Organism: Oscillospiraceae bacterium; assembly: GCA_015067715.1. Classification (GTDB taxonomy): domain Bacteria; phylum Bacillota; class Clostridia; order Oscillospirales; family QAMX01; genus SIG499. Next base: position 54,418 of record SVLY01000011.1, read on the forward strand.
CCCAGCATGATGGTGACAATGTTGCAGAGCTCGTTCTGAACGGTCTTGGAAAGACGGTCGGCAACGCCGGATTCCTTAAAGAGGTTACCCAGCATGAGCGCACCGACAAGGGTGGCGGCGTCGGGCAGAACAAGAGCAACGATGAGGGTGACGTAGATGGGGAAGATGACCTTTTCCAGCTTGGAAACAGGACGCAGGTTCTTCATACGGATCCTGCGCTCCTTCTTGGTGGTGAGGAGCTTCATGAAGGGAGGCTGGATGATGGGTATCAGAGCCATGTAGGAGTAAGCCGCAACGGCAATGGGACCCAGAAGGTCGGGAGCAAGAGTCTTGGTGACGTAGATGGCGGTGGGGCCGTCAGCGCCGCCGATAATGCCGATGGAGGCAGCTTCTTCAAAGTTAAATCCGAAGATCAGAGCCAGGAAGAAGGCCGCAAAAACGCCAAACTGGGCACCGGCGCCCATAAGAAGGCTCTTGGGGTTTGCGATAAGGGGGGAGAAGTCGGTCATAGCGCCGACGCCCATAAAGATAAGCGGGGGGTAAATGCCCAGCTTAACACCGAGGTAGAGGATGTCCAGAAGTCCGCCCTCTTTCAGGACCCGGAGATAGTCGATCTCCGTACCCTGGAAAAGTTCCATGTGCATGATTCCGGCACCGGGAAGGTTGGTGAGCAGCATGCCGAAGGTGATGGGCAGCAGCAGCAACGGTTCGAACTTCTTGACGATCGCCAGATAGAACAGCACGCCGACGATGAGGTACATCACCAGGTACTTCCATCCGCCCTCAGTCACGACAAGCTTGTAAAAGCCGGTCGTCATGAGAAAATCAAGAATATTTTCTAACATCTGTCGGTCTCCCTATTTCGTTAGGCGATAACGACCAGAGCATCACCGGCGTTAACAGAAGCACCGGCAGCGGCGGGAACGGCGGAAACGGTGCCGTCCACGGGGGAGTAGATCTCGTTTTCCATCTTCATGGCTTCGAGAACCAGCAGCAGATCGCCCTTCTTGACGGCGGCGCCGGCGGAAACGGCAACCTTAAGAACGGTGCCGGGCATGGGAGCTTCGACCTTGGTTCCGCCTGCGGGAACTGCGGCGGGAGCAGGAGCGGCAGCGGGTGCGGGAGCAGCGGCAGGAGCGGCAACAGGGGCGGGTGCGGCTACGGGAGCGGCAACAGGGGCGGGAACTGCGGCAACAGCGGGTGCGCCGGCGCCGATCTCTTCGACTGCGACGTCATAGGAGACGCCGTTAACGGTGATCCTATATGTTTTCATGGTAAATTATCCTCTCTTTGTTATCAAATCAGATTACTTGTTCCAATTCGTGGTTCTGCGCACAGAACGGATGCGGATCCTCGTTTGAGATTCTCCGCCGAAGGCCGCAATGGCGGCAGTCATAACGGCAACCAGCTCGGCCTCGGAAAGGTCGGTCTGGACAGGAGCCGGAGCAGGTGCGGGGGCGGGGGAGGGAGCAGGTGCCGGAGCGGCAACGGGAGCAGGTGCGGCTTCCTTCTTGGCGGGCTTGTTGGCCGCGCCGATGGCCTTGCCAACAAGGGCAATGATGACCCAAAGGAAGACAAGAACGGCAAAAACCGTGCCCATACCCAAAACAAGGGTGATGGCGCCCTCGGTCATCTTCTGACCGAAGGTCAACTGCTCAAAAGCCAGCTCTTCGCCCGCAGTACCTGCGGCGGTCAGCGCCGCGCAAGACATAGTGAAAAGCTTCATCATAGGCCCGTCCCTCAGTTCTTGGTGGACAGCAGACCCAGAGCGTAAACAAGAGCCTGTCTGGTCTCGATGGGATCGATGATCTCGTCAACGTAGCCGCGCTTTGCAGCCTCGTAGGGGGCGGCAAGCTTGTCGTTGTACTCTTCGGTGAGCTGGGCTCTGGCGGCAACGGCGTCCTCGGCGGCCTTGAGCTCTTCGGTGCAGAGCAGGTCGACGGCGGCAGAAGCCTTGAGAGCGGAGATCTCGGCCTGGGGCCAGGCAAAGACCATGTCACAGCCAAGTCCCTTGGCGCCCACGGTGGCGTAGACGGCGCCGGTGGCCTTACCGGTGATAAGGGTGACGGTGGGAACGGTGGCGGTGGCGTAGGAAGAGGCAAGAGCGGCGGCGGCGGAAAGGCCGGAAGCCTCGAAGCCGAAGGAGCACTCGTAGCCATCGGAGTTGAGAACGGTCACAAGAGAGAGACCGAACATATCGGCAAAGCCGATAAAGTCGGCGGCCTTGGCGGCGCCGGCAGCGGTAAGCTCGCCGCAGTAGCCGACAACGGCAACGCTTTCACCGTCGAAACGGGCAAAGCCGGTGAAGACCTCGGTGGCAAACTTGGCGCCGACCTCAAGATACTGACCGCAGTCGGCGGCGTTGGCAAGAACGCTTCTTGCGTCGCCGGCGTCCATGGCGTTCATATCGGCAAGGCGGTTAATATCGTCGGTGGTGGAATCGTAGTTCTTATCGCCGGAGCTGTTTGCGGGAAGATAGCCAAGCAGAGCGCGGACGATACCGGCGGCTTCGGCGTCGGAGGCGCAGTCGAAAGCGGCGAGGCCCTTTTCGGCAGCGGCGGCGGCAGAGGCCTTTACTTCGGCCTTACCAAACTTAGACGCCAGAACGGTGGGAGAATTGTAGTAGAATTCAGAGCCTTCAACAGCAACTACGAAGTCGAAGCAGGAGGCAACGATGGCGGTAGCGCCGCCGCAGTTACCGGCAACGACAGCGATCTGGGGCACGAGAGCGCCTGCGGCTGTGGCCTTTGCGATAACGGAAGCATAGCCGTTGAGAGCGTCAACGCCCTCGGCAATGCGGGCACCCTTGGAATCAAAGATGCCGATAACCGGAATACCGGTCTTAAGAGCGTAGTCGTAGAGAGCGCAGATCTTTCTGGCGTGCATCTCGCTCACGGCGCCGCCCATTGCAGAGACATCCTGGGAGAAAACGCAGACGGGAGCACCGTCGATAGTGCCCCAACCGGTGACGACACCCTCGGCAGCTGCGTCGGCAATGCCGCCCAGCTCCGTGGGACGCTGCTTAACGAAGGCTCCGACCTCCATAAAGCTGCCCTCGTCAAGGATCATCGCGATCCTGGTTCTTGCGCTGCTGTTCCCGGAGATCTCAGCCTTTTTCTCGAGAAAAAGATTTCTTTTCCCGACATTGTCCATGATGAACTTACCTCCTTGAACACTGACAAAACAGTAAAATTAACAGAATAGCTTACGGAAAATGCCATATGGTCATTCCGTATCAAGTATAATTATACCATATACCCCCCGAGAATACAAGCAGAACTTTTTATAAGTTTCTATAGGAATGGGGGTTGACAAGTGCGCGAGAAATGTGTATAATAATGGAGCTTTCGGAAATAACCGAAACGTGGGGGTATAGCTCAGCTGGTAGAGCGGCGGTCTCCAAAACCGTAGGCCCAGAGTTCGATCCTTTGTGCCCCCGTCAGAAAAACCGACAAGTTTTGACTTGTCGGTTTTTCAACTAAGTGCGCCTTTCGGCGCGTGAAGTTTGCTCCGCAAGTGAAGTTGTCCTGCGGACAGTGAAGTTTCTGCGGAAGTGAGCGGCG
>SVLY01000087.1 GCA_015067715.1 Oscillospiraceae bacterium
TTTCACCGGTCACGCTGAGAGCCGGGAGGGTCTCGGTGTAAGCGCCGGAACAGACGGAACAGGTGAAGGTCTTTACGCCGTTTGAGCTGAGCGTGGGCTTGAGTGTCACAACGCCGGAGTCAAAGCTGCAATCTGCGGTCTCGGGATGGTCTCCGTTGGCGCAGATACGGGAGTGTGTGCGGGAGGAGGAGTTAAAGCTCCACTTGCTCCAGTTGTGGCCGGTGGCGGGAATTTCAACGGGTGCGGACTCGGTGCCGTCGCTGTAGATAAACACTTTTGAGCCGGGCTCGGTGCAGGTGGGTTCTGAGACGACTCTTTCACCGGTCACGCTGAGAGCCGGGAGGGTCTCGGTGTAAGCGCCGGAGCAGACGGAACAGGTGAAGGTCTTTACGCCGTTTGAGCTGAGTGTAGGCTTGAGGGTCACAACGCCGGAGTCAAAGCTGCAATCTGCGGTCTCGGGATGGTCTCCGTTGGCGCAGATACGGGAATGTGTGCGGGAGGAGGAATTAAAGCTCCACTTGCCCCAGGCGTGGCCTGTGGCTTTCATGCTGTCCGGGTATTCGGTTTTTACGGTTCCGTCCGTATATGTGTAAAGAACGTAGCCGTCGGTATCGCAGGTGGGCTCCACCGTCACGGTGGTGTCAAGTTCTGCGGTGATAACGATGTTTTCAACAGAGGCAAGAACTCTATCGTTTTCGTCAAGAAGCAAGACCTTGTAGCTTCCGGCGATGAATTCATCCTGGCGGTGCTGTTCCCCGGAGAGCAGGTTTACGGGAGTGTTCCCCGTCGCAGTGAGGCAGAAAAGAGGAGTGGTAATATCGGCGTCGCTCTGCTTAAACAGAGCAATGCGGTTTGGCGCCCCGGGGGTGGCGGTGACCATAATGGGCTGGCCGTAGGTATAGGCGGTCTTGTCGGTGACAAGTGAGATCTCGGGGACGGAGGCAACGGAGAACTGAAGGGCAATAAGCGGGGACGAGGTAAATCTGTCTTCAAAGAGGACGAGAGTGTAGTCGCCCTGGGCAAGGGGATCAAGCTCGATCCACTCTCCGTTGTGGCCGTTGGCGTACTTTTTGTAAAGGGCGTTATCCCCAAAGCTGTGGGAGACCGTGAACAAACCGGAATAAAGCCCGACCCAGCTTCCGTCGGTGTAAGAGATGGCTCTGTAGCGGAGCTTTTCCGAAGGGGAAAGAGCAGTCTTTTCCGTTTCAAGAGAGCATTCTTCGTTTTCGGGCTCTTCCAGAGTTACGGTCAGGGCGATCCCGGGTGTCCCGGTGAGGCGGATCACATATTCTCCGGCGGGGAGATAGTTGTACTCCTTGAGGGTCGTGCCGGGGATGGTATCGTAAATATTGCAGGTATCGCCGCTTGAACAGGTAAATTCACGGTCGTTGTCGTCGGTGGCGGTGCCTTCAACGTAATAATAAAACCAGTATGAGGAATCGTCTTCGTAATCTGCGGAGTACATTGCGACCCAGTCACCTGCAGCATCGGAGCTGGCGGTGACGAATATGGGTTCGCCAACGGTAAAGGTGGATGTCTCCTCGCCGTCCGGATTTGTGAGCTTAAGGGACGGGCCTTCGGCACGGACCTGGGGCGATACGGGAACAAGCCCCAGCATTATCACGAAAATGAGAAGAATGCCGGTGAACCGTCTAAGGGTGGTGGCGTGTGCAAAACTCATGATCTCAGCCTCTGTTCTTTTTGTTTTTGCTTGATTTATAACAATTCGTGAAAAAAGGGAATACCGACTTATTTCATTATATACCTTTTGGAAGAAAAGTTCAATATATTGTCGGAATATGGTGAAGAAAACAACGAAAAACGGCAGACTGCTTCCGGTAAGGGAGGGCAGTCTGCCGTAATTGGAGGCTAAAGGGTATTTGCGTTGGGTTCTTCGGGCTTCTTTGCGTAGAGGATGAGATAAACCGTGTTCATGGCAACCACACAGCAGGAAACACAAAGGGTCGCCACTGCCGCACCCACAGAGCCCAGTGACGGGATGAGACAAAGGTTGAGACCTATGTTCAGCACTCCGGAAAGGACGGCGAAAAGAAGGTTCATTTTAACCTTTTTAAGCACCGCAATGGTATTTCCGGTTATATTCTTAAAGGAGCATACCAGATAATTCGCGCCGAGGATAATGAAGATCGGCACCACGTTTGCGTATTTTTCACCGTAGAGAATGCGGATTATCAGAGGGGCAAAGACGGTGAGACAGACGAAAATGCCGCCGTTGACTAAAGCGTATACCTTGATAAGCCCCTTTACCTCCTTAAAGCCCCTGGCTTTGCTTTCGGAAAAAGCCCGGACGAGCTTGGGATAGTAAAAGGTCATGAGGCTTTTGGGCACGAACAGCAGAGCCGACGGGATGGTTGCCGCCACCTTGTAATCGGCAAGCACCGTGGGATCGTCCAGAACGAGCCCGAGACAGGTCACGTCCAGAAGCATCAGCGCCGTTGAGGTGAAATTGGTCACAGCGCAAACCAGGGAATAGGAGATGTATTCTCTTCGGTCTTTTCTGGCAAGCTTTTCTTCTGCGGCGGAGATACCGCGGAAGAATTTCTCTTTTCTCAGCACGAAGACGGAGTGAAGCGCCGCGACGGCGTGACCCAGATACTGGGACAGAATGAGCCCCGGCACGCCGAAAAGAAGGGTGAGTACGATATTTCCGCACACGTGGGTGACGGTGTAGATCATGTTTGTGCGTGAAAAGGCCTTGTTTTTCAGCTTGACTCTGAGAACCAGCTGAAGGTACTGGTCAGCGTAGGCAAAGAAGGGCAAAAAGCCCAGCATTGAAAGATAGGCGGCTTCGGCTGTGCTTCCGCCAAGGTATTTCAGCGCGGCAACCCCGAGGATAAGGGGGAGCAGAATGAAATTGCCCACCATGCCCATGCCCAGCGAGTAGCGGTAGAGGGCGTTTTTTCTCCCCTCGCTTACGTTTTCACTGCAATACTGGATCATGGCCGAGGCAATTCCAAGGCCGATAAATATGGCAAAATAGGCGTAAAGGTTTTCGGCGTCAACGTAGCTGCCGTAATCCGTCTTGGGAAGCTTGCGGATGACAACTACGGAGGAGATGATCCCGCCGACCTTGGCAAGCACGCTGCTGCCAAAAATGTGGAACAGACCCTCTTTGCCAAACTGTTTAACCTTTGAAAGGAGTTTTTTGATCACTGCTTTTCTCCTTTCAGGCCTGTAAGCATTTGGGCAAACAGGCTTGCGTTTTTATTTGCATCAAAGCTCTCTGCCCAAAGCAGACGGGCATTGCGTGACATTTCGTTTTTTTCTTCCGGGGCAAGCTGTGCAAAATCTGCGATAGCGTTGCAAAGCCCCTCCTCGGTTGCGTTCGGCTCCAGAAGATACCCGGTCTTACCGTTGATAATAAGATCCGGTATTCCGCCGACCGCCGTTCCCACGGCGGGAATGCCCATTGCAAAGGCCTCCTGAATTGAGACAGGCGCACCGCCCTCGGTGGAGGAGGCGGTGATGAAAAGCCGGGGAGAAATCTCGGCGTAACGTGCGGCAAGGGTGTTATTTGGCACTCTGCCGTGAAAATGCCACTGAACATTTGAGCCCAGTTTTTCTTTTGCCAGGGCTTCGAGGCGTTGCCTTTCGGCGCCGTCCCCGAAATGGTCCCAACGCACACGCAGCTCTTTGGGGAGCTTTGCCACAGCGCCGATTATCACGTCCACACGTTTTAAGGGGATGAGGTTTGAACAGCTCACCAGCCGAAGCTCTCCGTTCTCTGTGAGAGGCAGAACGGGCGCATCCTTACAGCCGAGGTAGCAGAGCTGTGTTTTGTCCTCTCCGTTCCAATGGGAAACGTAATAGCGCTCTCCCTCTCTGCAGGCAAAGACAAGCCTGGTAGCCTGTTTTGTGATAAAGGGTCTGAAGGGCTGGTAGTTTTCCGGCTTGCGGTCGGTGAAAAGATCGTGGCCGTGAAAACGGGTGACAAGGACGAGCTCCGGATGCTTTCTTTTCAGCATTGCGGCTGCAAGGGTCATCTCCGTGCACCAGTAGGTGTAGAGAATATCCGTCTTTTCATCTTCGACTATCCTGCCCATGTGTTCGGCGGCCATATCCGCCTTGGCGGCATAGAAGATTATCTGCTTTATACGTCTCAAGGACAAACCGGGCTTTTTGGGGCACAGAGAGCGGAATATCTCAGCCAGCGTTATGGGACGCAGGGCGTTTTTGATGAGCCGCGCGACTCCGGAGAGCGAACGGGAAGAAAGCCTGTGGAAGTATTTTTCCACAGGCAGGTTTTCCGGAAGGGGATGGATAAGCTCCTCCCGGGAGCCGACGGCAATTACGTGCACGTTGAATTTTTCTGCGAGGACGTCAAACTCCGTGGAGATAAAGCCCCGCTCGGTGTCACCAAAGGGAAAACCGGAGGTGACCAGCAGAAGATTCTTTTTTGGGGAATTCATAAAGTCTTTCTTTACTTCTCCCTGTCCGGGCAGAGGTCGGATATTATCTTGTCCACACGGTGGACCCAAAGATGGCGCTCTGTCATGCTTTTCTGCATGGCGGAGCGGTATTCATCAAGCTTTTCCTGGGAGGAAAGCATGGTGCGAACAGCCTCGGCATAGGACTCGGGATCGTCCTCGCAGGTGAGGCCAAAGCCGTTTTCGCGGATGATGCTTCCCATTGTGAAAACGTTTGTGGAGACAACGGGCAGACCGTAGCCAACGTACTGGAAAAGCTTTATGCCGATGCAAAGGTGGGAATACTCGTTGTATCTGAGGGCCAAAAGACCCAGGTCGGCTTTTTCGTAAAGGGGCTCAAGGGCTTCGCCGGAAACGTGGTGGACCTCAAGCCAGGGTGGCATTTCGGTGTCGCCGTAAGCATTGCGGTATTCCGCCTCCCGGCAAACGAGGATGAGACGGTATTTTATGCCGTCGCGGTTGAGTAGTCGGAAAGCCTCCATCATAAGGGGGAACCCGTAAAAATCGGACACTCCGCCGACGTAAATACAGGTGTTGGTCAGCTCTCTGCCAACGGACGAGACCTTTACCTCTCCCGCAGGGGGCAAAAGCTCCATCCGCCTGTATGAAAAATAGTCCGTAAACCTCACGCTGGGGAAATAGACCACGTCCAGCTTTGAAAGCTGGGCGTCGGTATGCTTCTGCAGGAGTCCAAGCATTCCGTCCTTGAGCCTGTTTTTAATGCCGGAGCGCTTTTGCTGGACGACGTTGGGGATGATCCTGTAGATGTCCCGGTAAAAATATGCGGTGGGAATGCCCCGGCGCTTTAAAAACCGGAGCATGGAATAGTCGCAATGGTGGAGTATGGGGTAGGTGGAGGACTCAACGTAGCAGAGATCCGGGTTATTATCCTTCACCCACTGTTTTGCCTTTTTAACCTCGCTGCGGCGCAGTGCGCCCTTGTCAAGATTCTGGGAGCCGCTGAGCACGTAAAGCTCGTGGCCTCTGTCCGTGAGCGCCTTGAGCATACAATTGGGGCGAACACCGGAGCCGGAGTCCTTTCGGCTGAGATCCCCCAGAACAATGTAGAGAACTTTCATGGCCGGCGCTCCTTTCTTATTTTTCAGACGGGGCTTTTACGTCCCTGACCATAAGGGGGGCAAGGGCGAAATAGTACATCAGAGTGCTGTAATACCAGAACGTGACCCGGCAGGACATGAGCATTGAAAGCACACCGAAGGCGGCAATGACGAGCAGGGGAAGAAGGGCGTATTTTTCGCTCCTGTGACGAACGGCGTAGATTATGGCGAGAATACCCGATGCGATGTTCAGCACAAAATAGCTAACGCCTGCAAAAATGCCGGACTCATATGCGATCTGAAGGATCGTCATATGGGTGGATTTTATGTCCTTGTAGATAATGGGGATGTAGACCTCGGGGGTGGATTCGTGACCGAAAAGGTTCAGATCCTTTGCGTAGGCCTTCCACACGGAAATACGTCCCGTGGAGAAATTGTCTGCGGTCTTGTCGGTGGTGTCCAGCTTGTCCTTATTGATGTCGGAAAAACCGGAGCCGTCAAAAAACTGACCGGAACCGTCGTTGTCGGGGGAATCCGGCTGATCCGGGGAATCGGGCTGATCCGGGGTATCCGGCTGATCCGGAGTATCGGGCAGATCCGGCGTATCGGGCTTGGGGGAGAACAGCTCTTCCCAGCGCTCGTCCATGTCAAAGTCCTTGTCGAATACGCTGTAGTAGGGGATAGGAAGCCATTGTCTCAGCTGGAAGACGTACAAAAGCGTACCGGCGCATATTGCGGCGCATAGGGCTGTTGCACCGAATTTGACCGCAAAGCTCAGAATTTCCTTTTTGGAGTGGGAGACAAGAAAAACGACGGTACCGAGGCTGAGGCTGAATATGACCGCAAGCATGCCGGAGCGGGAGTTCGTATAGTAGATGAGGGCAAAAGCAATACCGGAAAGAAGAATGTCAAACGCGGTCTTAACGGTGAATTTTCGCTGATACATTATGTCGCAGACCACCATAACCACAGCCGTGGAAAGAAAATATGCGGTTGCGTTCTGGTTGCCGGAAAAACCGCAGTACTGTCTGGGAGTGATCTTAGTGAAGAGAAAGCTCAGAAGAATGAAGAGCACGAGGGCGTATTTGTTGACCTTCAAAAGCAACCGGGTAAGGTGAGTCCTGTCCGCATTTCCCCAGCATATGTAAAGAATTGGGAAGGCGACCAGCAGAAGCATTGCATCGGGAAGGTAGTCCACGTTGTTGATAAAGCTGGAGACCACCATAAACAGACCCGTGGCGGCCATTGGCAGGAACAGTATTTTTCTGAATTTGACCGGCTTTATATCCCCTCCGAGACTTCCCAGAATGACGAGTCCCAGAAAAACACAGCTTATGACAAAAAAGTAGAGAAAGCGGTAGGAGGCGATCCTTGAAAGATACATGAAAAAATGAACCGCAAGCCCTGCGCCGCCTGTGATAAACATGGCGTCACGGAGCTTTGGGGGAAGCTTTTTCATAAGCGTATTCAGCGGGGAAAGCAGAATACTGATCAATGCCTTCTGTATGAACATGGAATGACCTCCGGTGGATGATGATTTGTCAGCGTTTTGAGTGAGAGATAAGCTCTGAGAACAGCTCAAGGTACTTAGCGGCGTTTTTTGCCCACGTGAGCTCTGTTGCGTCGAGATAACCGCGCCCGGCTATTTCGAGGGTCTTTTCGGGAGTGCCGATACACTGGGAAATGATTGCGGAAATGGATTCCGGGGAATCCGGCGGAACGAGAAAGCCGTTTTCGCCGTGACGGATAAGGTCGGCGATACCTTCTCCTTCGGTTCCGATGGTAACACAGTGGTTTGCCATAGCTTCGAGGTAGACGATTCCGAACCCCTCGTTTATGCTGGGCATGACGAAGAACGTGGCTGAAGACATTTCGGCTAAAAGCTCGGGATTTGAAAGATAGCCGGTGAAGATAACGTTTTCGGAAACTCCGAGAGTCGATGCAAGCTCGCGGAACCGCTGTTCCTCGGTTCCGTTGCCGATTATCTTAAGCTTAATGTCAGGATAATCCCTTTTCAGCAGTGCCACAGCCCGGATGGTAATGTCTGCCTTCTTTCGGGCAACGAGATAACCGGCCTGAACGATGGTGAGGGGATCTTTTGGACGGGAACGGACCTCGTTGACCCGGAACCCGTTCAGAATGACTTCCGTGGGTTCTGAAACGCCGGAATCCCTTACGGTGCGCTCAAGGAGACTGCTTACGCAAACCACGGTGTCTGCACCTTTTGCAAAGTGACGGAGATGCTCCTTCTTTCCGCTGTTGAAGGGAACGAAGGCGTCGCTTCCGTGGGTGGTGACCACGAGGGGACAGCCAAAGCGTTTTTTCAGCCATGCGCCAATGCCGCTGTCAAGGCCGAGGGTGTGGGCGTGGATCACATCGGGGGTGAAATCTGAAAAAAGCTTTTTCAGATGGGGGCGAAGTGCGAGAACGGCGCTTTTGTTATTAATATGCCGTTTGCCGATATTTGAAAACGAAGCATAGCGGAGGTAGTTTAACTGTATTCCGTCTGCTTCCGTCCGGAAAAAGCCGGGACCGAACTTCTTTTTGTTAAAAGCTTTGCCCAGGGGAATGGGGATCAGAACACGAACGTTATGCCCCAGCTCTCCGTAGGTCTTTGCCTGCTGGTGAACGAACGAAGCGGAGAGATGGCGGTAGAGCCCGTAGTGCCCAATAACGAGAATGTTCATGTCTGATCCTGTTCCTTTTCTTAATTTGCTCAGCTGTTTTCCAAAACGTCTGCGATCCTTCTGCAGGCGTCACCGTCGCCGTAGGGGTTGCAGGCCTGGGCCATGGAGTTGTAGGCATCGGTGTCGGTGAGAAGCCGCTTGAATTCGTTGTAGATAGTGTCTTCGTTTGTGCCGACAAGCTTCAGCGTACCGGCAGCGATGCCCTCGGGGCGCTCGGTCGTGTCGCGCATTACGAGAACGGGCTTGCCAAGGCTGGGCGCCTCTTCCTGAATGCCGCCGCTGTCGGTGAGTATGAGGTAGCTCTTT
>SVLY01000012.1 GCA_015067715.1 Oscillospiraceae bacterium
CGTGTTCGGTGGCGTAGTTTGCAAGGACGACGGCGTCCATGTCGTACTTTATGAACTCGTCGAAATCCGCAAAACAGCGGATATCGAGTCCGGCTTTTTTTGCGTTCTCTTCTGCCTGGCGCAAAAGGGGCTCGTACTTGTCGCATACGGCCACAAGCTGGGCGTGGGGGTGGTGGAGAAGCACCTGTATCATGGCGTTTCCCCGCGCTCCGCCGAAAACGCCTATGCGGAGTTTTTTGTTCATGTCAGATCAGCCTCCTGTTTTTTTGGAGTGTGGTTTTGCTTATTATACCACGGGAGACAAACCGGTCAACATAAAAAATATCCATAAGGATATGGATATTTTTTATGTTGTATTGAATTGTTTTTCGGTTTAGAACAGACCGTCCACGGTACCGTCCTCTGCGGTGGTGATGCCCTCTGCGGCGGGAACCTTGGGCAGGCCGGGCATGGTAAGGATGCTTCCGGTCTCGGCAACCACGAAGCCCGCACCGGCGCTTACGCGGACGGTGTTGACGTGGAGCTTGAAGCCGGAGGGACGGCAGAGCTTTGTGGGATCGTCGGAGAGGGAATACTGGGTCTTTGCAACGCAGACGGGAAGCTTTCCAAAGCCCAGACCTTCAAGCACTGCGATCTCTCCTGCGGCCTTTTCGGAGACCTCGATACCGTCGGCGCCGTAGAAATTACAGGCAAGCGCCTCCAGCTTTTCTGTGAGGGAGAGGTCGAGGGAGTAGAGGGGACGGAAGCCCTCGCCGGAGCCGAGAACGTTCAGAACGGCCTTTGCAAGGTCCACGGTGCCTTCGCCGCCCCGGGCAAAAGCGTCGGACAGGGCGCAGGGCACGCCAAGTCTGTCGCACTCTTCAAAGATGGCGGCAAGCTCGGCCTCGGTGTCGGCGTAGAAGCGGTTGATGGCGGCAACAACGGGAATTCCGTATTTCTTAAGGTTTTCAACGTGGGCGGCAAGGTTGGGCAGACCGGCCTTAAGAGCGGCGACGTTTTCGGTCTTGAGATCTTCCTTGGCAACTCCGCCGTTGTATTTCAGAGCTCTTGCGGTGACCACCAGAACCACGGCGCTGGGCTTGAGACCGGCGGTGCGGCACTTGATGTCGAAGAACTTTTCTGCACCCAGGTCGGCGCCGAAGCCGGCTTCGGTGATGACGATGTCTGCGGCCTTAAGGGCCAGCTTTGTGGCGCGGACGGTGTTACAGCCATGGGCGATATTTGCAAAGGGGCCGCCGTGGACAAGGGTGGGAGTCTGGGCAAGAGTCTGGACAAGGTTGGGCTGCATTGCCTCCCGGAGCAGTGCGGCCATGGCGCCGTCGGCCTTCAGGTCGGAGGCGGTGACGGGCTTGCCCTCGTAGGTGTAGGCGCAGATGATGCGGCCGAGACGGCGCTTGAGGTCGGCCATGTCTTCTGCAAGGCAGAGGATGGCCATTATCTCGCTGGCGGCGGTGATGAGGAAGGCGCCGTGGTGCTCAACGCCGTTTTTGCCTCCGCCAACGCCCAGAGTGACGCTGCGCAGAGCGCGGTCGTTCATGTCCAATGCTCTGGGGAAGACGACTCTCTCAGGGTCTATACCCAGAACGTTGCCCTGGAAAAGGTGGTTGTCCACCATGGCGCAGAGAAGGTTGTTTGCGGCGGTGATGGCGTGGATGTCGCCGGTGAAGTGGAGGTTGATATCCTCCATGGGGATGACCTGGGAATAGCCGCCGCCGGCAGCGCCGCCTTTTACGCCGAAGACCGGACCCAGAGAGGGCTCGCGGATGGCGATCATTATGTTTTCGCCCAGGGATGCAATTGCATCGCCAAGGCCGATGGTGGTAGTGGTCTTTCCCTCGCCCGCGGGGGTGGGGTTTACTGCGGTCACAAGGACGAGCTTGCCGTCGGGACGGTCGGCAAGACGGGTGAAAGCGTCGTTGGAGATCTTTGCCTTATAGCGGCCGTAATGCTCGGTCTCCCCGGGGAGGAAGCCGGCCTTTTCGGCGATGGCATCTATGGGAAGCATTTTTGCTTCGCGTGCGATTTCAAGGTCGGTTTTCATATATTATCCCTTTCTTAATAGAAATACGTACGTGTTGACCTGCTTAAAACCAATTATATCATAATAAGAAGCAGTTGGCAATACTCAGACCATCAAAAACCAGAGGATCGCGGTCAAAACGGCGCTGAGGATGAACCATGCGTCCACGGAGACCGCAGAGCCGTAACGGGCGGGACCCTTTTTGTCCGGGAATCCGGGCTTCCGGAGGTGGCTGATACAGTTGATAACGAGGTAAACGGACATACAGCCCAGAGCCACAAGGCTCAGCGGGATCGCGGCGGTGAGAATGGCGTCTGCCGCGAGGATGAGGGCGGTAAGAGCGTAGAGCAGGACCGTGGGAATGGTCTTGCCGATGGCCTTTCTGCCCACGGTGTATTTTTCAACCAGAACGTAGAGCATAACGGGAATTGCGGCAAAGCAGGCGGTGTGGTAGCTGCCAAGGCAGAGGAAGAGAAATGGTACGGCAAAATAGACCGTGTCGAAAAGAAAGTCCTCGGCGGCCTCGCCCCATGACTTGTTTTCCGTGAGAAGGCAGAACACCGTCACGAAAACGCAGAGCCCGCACCAGACAAGCCCAAGTGCCAAAGACGCGCCCTGAGGAATATAGCCCGAAAGCCCGGCGTCGTTTGCAAACCACCCCTGGGAGAGAACGCCGGGGAAGAGAGCTTTTGCAATGACCACACCAAGCGCGGTGCCAAGCCCTCCGAAAGCGCCGAGGGTGAACTCCATGAGCTTCCATCCCCCGAACATCTCGCGGGAGGAAAGCCGGCGGAAAAGCTTTCCGTCTTCTCCAAGGGCGTAGCCCCATATGCCGACGACCCAGCCCAAAGCTCCGAAAATTCCGGCCACGAGGGTGACGGTGAGAGAGAACCAGTCTCCGTGGACCAGCATAACGCACGTAAGCCCTGCGAGCATGAGCAGGTTTTCGCCCCAGCTTTCTTTGCGGGTCTTTGAAAAATAGAGTTTGTTTTTGCCCCGGTTAAAAAGCTTTATGCCCAAGGGCCGGGCGAGAACGAAAATGCAGAAGAGAAGAATCACGTCCGCAAGGGTGTAGACCGTCATGCCAAGGGACATTATTCCAACGGAGATAACTCCTGCGGCAACTGCGAACCACAAAAAGCCCTTAAGGGCAAAGCCTGCGGTACCGCGTTTGGGCGCCTCCCGTCGGATGACCAGCCCAACGGTCTCCCCGTAGGACATCCCCCCTCCGGGGAACATGCCCACAGCCCCGAATGCGGCTATCATCCATGCGAACTGGATGACCTTGGGATTTCCCGTTGCAAAGGCGGCGCCCAGACCGATGAGAAGTCCGGGCAAAAGCGCGCCCTTTCCGTGGCCGAGAAGCGTTCCCCGCATTCCCCAGCCATGGCTTCCGGCGACGGCGGAAAAGAGTATGGCAAGCAAGCTGTTCATAGGGCAGACCCTCCGTGTCGTGGTTTGTGTTTGTCCTTTCCTTTTATTATATATCTTTTTTCTTCCCGTGGCAATAAGCTATCTCCCGGTGGCATATAAAATAGTGGGTAATACTTGGTTTTAGGAGGTAAACGGATGAACGGCTGCAGAGTTTCGGTATCGGCGCTTGGGAAAAAGCGGGTGGTCTGTACGGACAGCGGAAGAGTGCTGGGGAAGATACGGGATGTTTCCCTGGAAACCTCCACGGGACGGGTGCTTTCCGTGAAGGTTTCCAGAGTGTTTGGTCGGGGTGTTGACGTTGAGTGGGAAAAGATCCTGCTGGTGGGTGAGGATACCGTCCTTGTGGAAGGAGTGACCCGGGAAGAGGCAAAAGCCTTTGTTCTGTTTGAGTGAAAATTTTTGTAGCTTTTGGCCGATTTTTTGGAAAGAGGTCTTGAAATACGTTTTCATTAGGTGTATAATATAAAATACGTTTATTATGCGCATGTTATACGGAGGGCATAGGGTTTGGCCGTTTGTGAATACGATTGCATCGTTATCGGCGGAGGCCCCGCGGGAATGATGGCCGCCGGCAGGGCGGCAGAGCTTGGGCTGACTGTGCTCCTCTGTGAGAAAAACCCCTACACGGGAAAAAAGCTTGGAATAACGGGCAAGGGCAGGTGCAACGTCACCAACAACTGCACCGTGGCCGAGCTTATCAAAAACATAAAGGGCGGCGGCCGTTTTCTTTACTCGGCCTTCAACCGCTTCGGCCCCGGAGACACGATGGCCTTTTTCGAGGAGCTTGGAGTTCCTCTGAAGACCGAGCGGGGCAACCGGGTCTTTCCCCAGTCCGACCGCGCCGCAGATATCGTCGGCGCAATGCGGAAATACATGAAAAAGAACGGCGTCCGTGTGGAGCAGTGCACGGTCACCTCCGTCTCTGTTGAAAACGGGGCGGTCACGGGTGTCGTTACCGATAAGGGCAGTTTTTCTGCCGGGGCGGTGGTGGTTGCCACAGGCGGCCTCTCCTATCCCGGAACGGGCAGCACCGGCGACGGCTACACTTGGGCAAAAAAGCTCGGTCACAGCGTAAGCCCCCTGCGCCCCTCCCTTGTGGAGCTTATCTCAGACACAGCCCTTTGCGGGGAGTGCGCCGGGCTTTCGCTTAAAAACTGCGGCGTTCGCCTTGTGAGCGGCGGAAAAACCGTCTATTCCGACTTTGGCGAGCTGCTTTTCACCCACCGGGGCATTTCCGGCCCCACGGTGCTCAGCGCCAGCGCTCATATGGAGCCCGGCGAGAGCTATTCAATGGAGATCGACTTAAAGCCGGCGCTGGACTTTTCCGGGCTGGACCGGCGGATATCCAGGGACTTTGAAGAGGGGAAGAACAAGCTCTTCCGCAACGGGCTGGACAAGCTGCTTCCCTCGTCCCTACGGGCTCCCATGGTGGCTCTTTCGGGCATCGATCCGGACAAGCAGCTGAACTCCGTCACCCGTGAGGAGAGGCACAGGCTGGTCTCGCTTTTGAAAAGCCTTAAGATCGAAGGCCTTCGCCACGGCCCCATGAACGGAGCCATCGTCACCGCCGGGGGAGTTTCAGTTAAGGAGCTTTACCCCGCAACCATGGAATCCAGGCTGATACCCGGCCTGTTTTTCGCCGGAGAGATAATCGACGCCGACGGATATACCGGAGGCTTTAACCTTCAGATCGCGTTTTCCACGGGCTACGCCGCAGGCTGCGGCGCGGCCGGATACTGAGCCGAATGATCCCAAAGGAGAGGAGTTTTGCCCTGTGAGTAGGTTTATAAGCATTGCCATAGACGGACCCAGCGGAGCCGGAAAGAGCACCATGGCTCACCGCCTGGGGAAGGAATTTGGTTTTCTCCACGTGGATACCGGCGCAATGTACCGGGCAGTTGGCCTTGCGGCAATGCGCGCCGGGGTCGACAAGTCGGACAAGGCCGCCGTTGAGGCGATGCTTCCCTCCCTTGATGTCCGCGCGGAGCTTTCTGAAAACGGACAGGCCACCTATCTCAACGGGGAGGACGTTTCTCTTGCCATAAGGGAAAACGCCGTTTCGGCCTATGCCAGCGCCGTTTCCGCCTATCCTGCAGTGAGAGCCTTTTTGCTGGAGCTTCAGCGGGAAACCGCCGCGACACAGAACGTTATTATGGACGGCCGTGATATTGCCACCGTCGTTCTGCCAAATGCAGATATCAAGATATACCTCACCGCCTCGGTGGAATCCCGCGCCGCGCGCAGATATGAAGAGCTTACCCAGCGGGGGCAGTCCGTTGATGCGGAGACCGTTAAAAAAGAGATCGAAGCAAGGGATCTTGCGGACTCTACCAGGGAGATCGCGCCCCTGAAGCGTCACCCCGAGGCCGAGCTTGCGGACACCAGCTGGCTCTCCTTTGAAGAGGGGTACGCGCTTTTGAAAAAAATCGTTTCGGAGGGCTTGTCCCGTGTTCTTTAAGTTTTGTTATTTTCTTTCAAAAATAGTCGTTTACCTGTTCTACCGCACCAAGATCACCGGTCGGGAGAACCTCACCGGCGAGGGCTGTATGGTCTGTGCCAACCACTCCAGCTGGATGGATCCCATCTTCGTGGGCGTTGGCATCGGCGTTAAGCCCAGGCTCAACGTCATGGCAAAGCAGGAGCTTTTTGAAAAGAAGATCAGTAAATGGTTCTTCACCAAGCTTGGCGCATTCCCTGTAAAGCGCGGGGAGAGTGACCTCGCCGCCATCCGCAAATCCTACAGCGTTCTTGGCTCCGGAGAGACCCTGATAATCTTCCCCGAGGGCACCAGATACGATAAAAACCATGCCAAGTCCGGCGCGGGCATGCTGGCTCTTCGCACGGGCTGCACCGTTCTTCCCGTTTACGTTTCCGAGGACAAGCGCATTTTCCACCGTACACAGGTCATCATCGGCAAGCCCTTCGTGCCCGAAAAGCCCGAGGGTAAGCTGGGTCACGACCACTACGCCGCCTGCTCCGACGAGATACTCCGCCGGATCTACGAGCTGGAGCCCAAGGCATAAATGGGCGCAAGGGTCGTTCTTGCAAAGTCTGCGGGCTTTTGCTTCGGAGTTTCCCGGGCGGTCGCCCTCACCGAGGAGGCCGCAGGTCCCGGCGTTTGGGCTTTGGGGCACGTTATCCACAACACCGACGTTGTGGACGCCCTTTGCAAAAAGGGGCTCTCCCTTGCAAAGACCGAGGCGGACATCCCCTCCGGTGCAACTGCCGTAATCCGTGCCCACGGAGAAAGTCCGGCGGTGCTTGAAAAGCTGGCGGCGCGGGGGATCTCGGTTGTGGACACCACCTGTCCCTGCGTCAGCCGTATCCACGGTATCGTCTCCCGTGAGGCGGCTTCCGGAAGGCGCGTTATCGTGGTTGGCACGAGAAACCATCCCGAGGCCATTGCCATCTCCGCCAGGGCGGAGGGTTCGGTAATTGTCGAATCTGAGGAAGAACTTGTTCAAAGCCTTCGAAATGGGCTTGCCGGGGACGGAAAACCGGTCTCCATGGTGGCTCAGACCACCGCTGACAGAGAAATTTGGAAAAAATGTGTAAATTCTCTGGAAAACTTATGTACAAATCCGAAAATTTTTGATACAATATGTAGTGCTACGCAAACTCGCCAGGAAGAGGCTGCCGCCCTTGCCGGGCAGGCCGACGTTATGGTCGTTATCGGCGACAGAATGAGCGGCAATTCTGCCAGATTGCGGGACATATGCGCCGAAAGGTGCAAAACCTATTTTGTGGGTAAGTGGGAAGAGCTATTACCCTTCCTGCCCGAAATAAAAGGCTTAAAGCCGAAACTAATTTGTATAACCGCCGGTGCATCGACACCGACTGGAATTATTGAGGAGGTCAACAACAACATGACAAACGAGACAGAGATCTTCGAGGGCGAAAAGGCTCCCGAAACGACTC
The DNA here is from genome assembly GCA_015067715.1 of Oscillospiraceae bacterium. GTDB lineage: Bacteria > Bacillota > Clostridia > Oscillospirales > QAMX01 > SIG499. The sequence goes on from SVLY01000012.1 coordinate 7,373, forward strand.
TTGCGGCGGAGGAGAAACTTGAAGCGACTTCTGTCGTGACAGAGGACGACAGCGCTGAGAGCGATGCCGAAACGTTTGCCGAAATGGTGGACAAGTCCATGAAGACCCTTCACACCGGTAAGCGTGTGACGGGCATTGTCACGAGAGTAACGGGCTCTGAGATCCAGATGGATCTGGGAACTAAGCACGCCGGCTTCATCCCGGTTTCTGAGCTCTCCGACGACCCCGGTGTTAAGCCGGAAGATATTGCCAAGGTTGGCGACGAGCTTGAAGTTTTCGTCACCAAGGTCAACGACGCCGAAGGCTACGCCATGCTCTCCAAGAAGAGAGTCGACGCCGCCAAGGGCTGGGACAACATTGATGCCGCAAGAGAGAACCGCACCATTCTCGAAGGCACCGTGGTCGAGATCAACAAGGGTGGCGTTGTGGTCAGCGTTAACGGCGTTCGCGTTTTCGTTCCCGGCTCCCACACCGGCGTTCCCAAGGATAAGCCCCTTGATCACCTGCTGAAGACCAAGGTCAGCGTCCGCATCACCGAGATCATCCGTGCAAAGCACCGTGTTATCGGCTCCATCCGCTACGCCAACGAGGACATCCGCAAGGCCGCCCAGGCTAAGATCTGGGAAAAGGTCGAGGAAGGCCAGGTCTACGAAGGCACCGTCAAGAGCCTCACCGCTTTTGGCGCTTTCATCGACATCGGCGGCGCCGACGGTATGGCTCACATCACCGAGCTCACCTGGGACCGCATCAGACATCCCTCCGAAGCCGTTAAGGTCGGCGACGCTGTCACTGCCAGAGTTATCCACCTTGACCGCGAGAAGAAGAAGATCTCCCTGAGCCTTAAGGATCAGAACGAGAATCCCTGGGAAAAGTTCACTGCCGCTTACAACATCGGCGACATCGCTGACGTTAAGGTCGTCAAGGTCATGGACTTCGGCGCCTTCTGCCAGATCATCCCCGGTGTGGACGGCCTTGTTCACATCTCCCAGCTTGCCGACAAGCGCGTCAACAAGCCCTCTGAAGTCGTTGCCGAAGGCGACATCGTCAAGGCCAAGATCATTGACGTCGACTACGACAAGAAGAAGATCAGCCTCTCCATCCGCGCCGCAGCCGCCGCTGTCGCCGCCGAAGAGACTGCCGACGAGGAATAATTTCTTCTCATCAGCTGAAAAATCAAGAGCGCGGGCTTCTGCATTGCAGAGAGCCCGCGCTCTTTTTTTGCTGTGACGAAAAAAAAGTCCCGCAGGAAAGCTTTCCTGCGGGACGGGTCTGTTTTTGGGGAGTTATCTCTGGGCGGCGCCGGAGCGGACCTGCTGCTTTACGCGGCGGATCTCGCTGAGGGAGTTGGTGAGAGCCTGCTCGGTGGCAGAGACGGAATTCTCGATGTAGGCGGAGGTGGCGGTGCGGAGCTCGCTTGCGATCTTTTCGGCGTTTCTGGTGACCTCGGTGGCGCGGGCTTCGCTGCGCTTGAGAAGGTCGGTGGACTTTGCGGTGGCGTCGGAAATGATCTGGTTGCCCTTGGCGGTGGCCTCGGAGACGATCTGGTCGCCCTGAGCCTTGGCGTCGGCAATGATGCCCTGAGCTTCGGCCTTCTTCTGGGAGACGATCTCGTTGGTAAGACGGCGGGCTTCGCGGACGATGGCGCTGTCCTCAACGAGGCGGCGTGCGCGGGTCTCGGCATCGCGGATGATAGCGTCGGCGTCACGCTCGGCGGCGGCACGGAGGTCGTTCTGGGCGCTGAGCACGGCACGGGCCTGAGCAAGCTCTTCGGGGTAGGAGCTGTTGATCTCGTTCAAAAGCTCGGTGACTCTTTCGCGGTCAACTGCGGCCTTGCCGCCGCTGAGGGGAATAGTCCAGGCTTCTTCCAGGAGTTCGTTTAACTGGTTGATAAGCTCTTCTGTGGTCTGACGTCTGTCCATCTGTGACAGCCTCCTTAAAAGTGTATGTCTAACTGCTAAAATTACTTATTTGTATTTCCGGGTAAGGGCTTTTACGGCCTCCGGGGGGAAATAGGACGAAACGTCTGCCCCGAGGGAGAAAAGGTGGAGCCCAACGCTGGTGCTCACGTGGCGCAGGCCGGGCTTTGCGGGGAGAAAGACCGTTTCCGGAGCGGAAAGGCCACGGTTGATAACGGCCATGTCTGCTTCGTAGTCGTAGTCGGCCTGGGAACGGATGCCCTTGACTATGGCGCAGGCGCCAAGCTCCCGGGCGACGTTTGCGCATATCCCCTCTGAGGTGACAACGCGGACGTTGACGTCCCGGGGAAGGGACTGGCGAATGATGCGGCAACGCTCCTCCGGGGAGAAGACGGCTTTTTTGGATGCGTTTTGCATGACCAGCACCACGACGGTGTCGAAACACTCTGCGGCGCGGAGAAAAACGTCCAAATGGCCCAGGGTGACGGGGTCAAAGCTGCCGGGACAAACGGCAATTCGTTCTTTCATTGGGACTCACCCGATTCGGAAACTCTGTAGACAGAGAGCTCGGTGCCGCCGTATTTATACTGCTTTGTAAGGCAGAGCTTTCCCACCCGGGCAGGCATACGCTCACCGGTCGCTGTCTCACAGATTATTATACCACAATCAGATAAAATGTCAAACGTTTCGATAAAATTTAGTATACGGGGAACAAATTTTTCTCTGTAGGGAGGGTCCAAAAGCACCAGATCAAAGCTTTTTTGGGGAGCGCCGGAAAGAAAGGCCTTGTAATCGCTTTTCACCACCCTGGACTGGGCGGAAAATCCGGTTTTCTGAATATTGCTTCTTATGACCTCCAGAGCCTCGGGAGCCTTGTCCACGAAGACGGCGCTTGAGGCACCGCGGCTGAGGGCTTCGAGACCCAGCTGGCCGGTGCCGGCAAAAAGGTCGAGAACGTTTCTTCCGCCCAGCTCAAACTGGAGGATGTTGAAAATGGCCTGCTTGACCATGTCGCTGGTGGGACGTGTATCGTTTCCGGGGACGGCCTTAAGGGCGATCCCTCTTGCACTTCCTGAGGTTATTCTCATGGGTGTTACCGACCTTTCTGATTAGTCTTTGCTGTGGAGCGCTTCGTATACTTTCTGTCCCGTGGCGGCGCCGAGGACGGAGACGAGCTCGTCGGAGCTTGCGGCCTTTATGGCCTTTAGCGAGCCGAAATGCCGCATAAGCTCTGCACGGCGCTTGGGGCCGATGCCGGGAATGCTCTCCAAAGCAGAGGAGATGAGCTTTTTTGAACGCTTTTTTCTGTGGAAGGTTATGGCAAACCGGTGGGCCTCGTCCTGGACGGCGGTGACGAGGGAAAATGCGGGAGGCGAGGCGGAAAGGGAGATCTCCTCTCCGTCCGGGGTGACGAGAGCCCGGGTGCGGTGGCGGTCGTCCTTTACCATGCCGAGTATGAAGGGGTATCTGCCTATTTGGGCAAGAGTTTCTCTCACGGCGTTGGCGTGACCCTGGCCGCCGTCTGCAAGGAGCAGATCCGGAAGTTCGGCCTCGGGGGAGGAATAGCGCCGGGTGACGGCCTCGGCCATGGCCCGGTAGTCGTCCTGGCCGGTGAAGGACTTTATGTTGAATTTGCGGTAGGCGTTTTTGCTGGGGGCGCCGTTTACAAAGCGCACCATGGATGCAACGCACTGATCTCCGGAGGTGTTTGAGATATCGAAGGCCTCGATGACCCTCAGGGTCTCCGGAGAGCCGCAAATGCGGGTGAGCTCTTCAACGGAGCGGGCGGTGAGGTCGGTCTTCTGGGTGGTGCGTTCCACCTCCTGCCGGGCGTTTTCCTCTGCCATGGACAGGAGCTTTCTTGGCACGCCCCGTCTGGGAGAATAGAGCTCGCACTTTTTGCCGTGGAGCTGGGTGAAGAGCCTTTGGGTGAGCTCGGCCTCTTCAATGTCGGAGGAGAGCAGTATTTTGTCCGGGATCAGATCGGGAGAGCCGGTGTAAAACCGCTTTATAAGCTCGGGAACGGCCTCGCGGAATTCGTTTGGGGTGAGCTTGAAGCTTTCGGTCCTGGTGCGGCAGATAACGCCCTTGTGGAGGGAGATGACGGAAAATGCCGACCGCACCTGGCCGGAGTGCCAGCCGAAAGCATCCACGTCCCCCTTGAGGTCTGTGAACACCTTTTGCCGTTCGCTTAGGGCGGATACCGCAAGGTATCTGTCCCGGATGGAGGCGGCTTTTTCAAAATTGAGCTCTTCTGCGGCCTGTTCCATTTCGGTCTGCAGGTCTTCCATGAGCTCAGTATATTTGTTGTCCAGAATGTACAGAGCTTTGTCGATGAGCTCCCGGTATTTCAGCGCGGACTGACCCTCCCGGCAGGGACCGTAGCACCGGCCCGTCTGATAGTGGAGGCAGGGTCGCCCTTTGCCCACGTCCCGGGGAAAAACACGGGAGCACAGGGGAAGCGTGAGCGCCTGGCTTACGGCTTCGATAACGCCGAAGGCAACGCCCCGGCCTCCGTATGGGCCGAAATAGTCTGCGCCGTCGGCGCTTTTTTTGTTTACCACTTCAAAACGGGGGTAGAGCTGGCGCTTGTCCACCCGGATAAAGGGATAACCCTTGTCGTCCTTGAGAAGGATGTTGTACCGGGGCTTGTACTGTTTAATAAGGGTGCACTCCAAAACGAGTGCCTCGAACTCGTCTGCGGTGACGGTGTACTCAAGGCTCCGGGCAGAGCGGATCATAAGCTCGGTTTTGGGGGAGCGGTTTGAGTGAAAATACTGGCTTACCCTGTTTTTAAGAAGCTTTGCTTTTCCAATATAGATGATGTTCCCCTGGGCGTCGCGGTAAAAATAGACTCCCGGCTCCATGGGAAGGGAGAGGGCTTTTTCTCTGAGCTCAGCTTCGTTCAAGTTGGGGAAGCCTCCTTAAAAACAGGGGACGGAGCGGCAGTTGGCTGCTCCGTCCACGGTGGGTGTGTGGTGGGTAAGTGGGGGTGGATTTACTTTGCGCTGAAGTCGGACTCAATGAGCTCGCAGAGGGCGTCGATGGCCATCTGCTCGTCGACACCGTCGGCCTTGATGGTGATGGAGGCGCCCTTGGTCACGCCCAGGGAGAGAACTCCCAAAAGGCTCTTGGCGTTGACCTGACGGTCCTCACGGATCACCCAGATGCCGGCACGGAACTCGTTGGCCTTCTGGATGAAATATGTTGCCGGCCGGGCGTGAAGCCCGACAGGGTTGTTAACGGTTATCTCTCTGGTAAGCATGATCGAAAATTCTCCTCGCAATAATAGACTCCGCACAGCGGTTTATCGCACTTTTACAGTTCATTACATTAATAGAATACCTTAAAAAAAAGCAAATGTCAATGATAAGTAAGGCCGCTTTGACAAATTCGGCTGTTTGTACAGAAATCCAATTTTCAGAGGGAAAATGATTGACAGTTTTTTTGATGGCGGGGGATCAACGGGAACGAACAAATGTATTGTTGTCGTTTTCGGGTTTTTGTTCGAAAAATCCCGAAAGCGACCGGAAACAGAATAAAAAAATTTATAAATATGTGGGACAGACTATTGCAATTTGAAAGGAAAAAGGGTATAATATAGTAAAAGGGTAGTCAAGTGGAGCCCAAGTAGAAGTTGAGTGTAGTAAACGGAAGGGAGATGGAAGGTAAATGCTCATAAACAGCAGTCAGCACACTGTGGACGCCAAAGGCCGCATTTTCTTTCCTATGCGCTTCCGTGATGATATGTGGGAAAAGATCATTATTTGCCGCGGTATTGGCAAATACCTCATGCTCTTCTCCCCGGATGAATGGAAAAAGTTCACCGACCGTTTCAACAGCCTTCCTGACAGCAGCCGGGAAAAAGTGAGAAGATTCTTCTTTTCCGTCGCCGCCGAGTGCGCTGTTGACCAGCAGGGCAGACTTCTTCTTCCTCAGAACCTTCGCGAGTTTGCCGGCCTTGAGAAAAACGTCACCGTCGCCGGTATGCAGGATCACGCCGAGATATGGGATACCGTCAAGTGGGACGAAGCCCAGATGGCCATCAGCGAGGACGAGATCAGCGGCATTATGGATGCCCTTCCCTTTGGTTCATGAGCGGATTTAAACACGTTTCGGTGCTACTTGACGAGTGCATCGAATGGCTGGATATAGACCCCAGAGGAACCTACATCGACTGTACCCTGGGCGGGGGAGGCCACTCCTCTGAAATTCTCAAAAGGCTTTCCGACGGGCGTCTCATCGGCATAGACCGTGACGGCGACGCAATTGCCGCCGCAAGCGCAAGGCTTGGCGCACTGGGAAAGAACTTTACTGCAGTGAGATCCAACTTTGCGGATATCTCCGGGGCGGCTCAGAGTGTTGGGGTTGAAAAGGCGGACGGAATACTCTTTGACCTTGGCGTCTCCTCCTACCAGCTGGACACCGCAGAGCGGGGCTTCTCCTACATGGCAGACGCTCCTTTAGACATGAGAATGGACTCCCGGGACGGGATGAGTGCAGCGGACGTTGTCAACACCTACAGCGAGGGCGAGCTCAGACGTATCCTTTCGGAGTACGGCGAAGAAAAGTTTTCGGGAAGAGTTGCCGCGGCGATCGTCCGGGCGCGTTCCCTTTCGGAGATAAAGACCACTCTTGAGCTTTCGGAGATAATCACCTCCGCAATTCCCCAGGGTGCGGCAAAAAAAGAAAAACAGCATCCCGCCAAGCGAAGCTTCCAGGCGATCAGAATGGAAGTGAACGGAGAGCTGGCCGCCATAAGGCTGGGTCTTCGGGCGGCGGCGGAGCTTTTGGCTCCCGGAGGAAGGCTCTGCGTTATAACCTTCCACTCCGGCGAGGACAGGCTGGTGAAGAGCATGATCAACGAGCTCTCATCGGGGTGCACCTGTCCCAGAGATTTCCCCGTATGCGTATGCGGGAAAAAGCCCGTTTTGAAAAACCTTACCAGGCACCCCATAATCAGCGGAGAAGAAGAGCTTGAAAACAATCCGCGGGCCCGAAGCGCAAAGCTTCGCGTGGCCGAAAAGCTTTGAACATACAAATCTGACCACCGGGGAGAGACACGGCTGTGAAAAAGTACACCGACTATTCAGTTAACAACGAAACCAAGGATGACCGTGTTCTCGACTATAAATCCCTGCGCTTCTCCGGTGACGCCATGGTCTACGGAAGCGACGGACAGGCCGCCTATCAGGCGCGCCCCGTTGAGCTCCCCGAGACCCAGACAGAACAGCAGACTGCCGCGGCTCCCGAGCATGAATACAGACCCATGCCCTCTGCAATGCTCTTTGAGGACGTCGGTCACGTTGCCCGCCGCCGCAGAGCTCCCCGTGCTCTCTCCGCCGCGGTCTACATTGCGGTCACCCTTTTTGCCGCAGTTGCCCTTTTCGGACTTGTCCATATGTACGGGGAAATGAACGAGCTCACCGTTCTGGCCAACGACCTCACCCGGGAGCTCAGCGAGCTCCGCGAGGAAGAGACCAGACTTCTCTACAGGGTAAACTCCGAAATGACCGAGCTGGACATGCTTGACTACGCCGAGCACACCCTCAACATGGAAATGGCCACCGCGGCCAATACCGTGAGCGTGGACTTTGGCGGCGGTGACCGCTACGAGATAGGCTCCGCCCTTGGGGAGAGCGACACCCTCTTCGGGCACATTTCCGATGCTGTGGAAAATTTTGTAAACTACATAGGCTGATAAAGATAAAACAGAGATAAAACGGCGGATTGGGGAATTATGTGCCATGGTGCACCCAGTCCGCCGATTTGGACACTTTTGGGCTCTGTATTACACAAGACATATGCGGCCGGCTCCGGCCATAATCATTAACGTGGAAAAGAATTCGGACTCTCCGGGAAAGCAGACGGTTTAGCTGTGAAAAAGAGACTTGATATAGAAAAAACACGAAAACTGAGAATGATAGGCCTGCTTGCGGTCCTGCTTCTTCTGGTGCCCTACATCGTATGGCACCTTGTTAAGCTGCAGGTGATCGATGCGGAAAAATACCAGCAGATGGCCGCAGAACAGCAGACCAGAGACCTGCTGATCTCCCCCTCCCGTGGCACTATCTACGACAGAAACAACGTTGTTCTGGCCGTCAGCGTCACCGTGGACACCATTGCCGTTGCGCCCAACGAGGTCAAGGAGGGCACCGAACAGGCCATTGCCGCAGGGCTTTCGGAAATACTGGATCTTGATTACGACACCGTGCTTGCCAAGGTCATGAAGAAAAACACCATGTACCAGCTCATTCTCCGCAGAGCCGAGCCGGAGCTTGCAGATCAGGTGCGGCAGTTCGTCAAGGACACGGGGTATAACTCCATCAAGTTCTACGAGGACACCAAGCGCTATTACCCCTACGCCAATCTTTTCTCCAGCATTCTGGGCTTCACCAGCTACGACAACGAGGGTGAATACGGCCTTGAGCTGAAATACGACGAGGTGCTCTCCGGAGTTGCCGGACGCATCGTCACCGCCAAGGACAACGGCGGAAACTCTCTCTCCTTCTACTTTGAACAGCGTCTTGAGGCTCAGGACGGCTACAGCCTGAGGCTGACCACCGACGTGGGCATTCAGCAGATGCTGGAAAAGCATCTTGAGGTCGCCATGGAGGAAAACGGCTGTGCCGGAGTCGTTGGTATCGTTATGGACGTTAACACCGGCGCCGTGCTTGGCATGGCCCAGAAGGGGGACTACGACCTCAACGATCCCCGTGAGATCGCCGATGCAGAGCTTGCGGCTCAGGTCGAGGCCCTCACCGGAGACGCCTACAACGAGGCCTATCTCTCTGCGCTCTACAGCCAGTGGCGGAACAACGCAATTCAGGAGCCCTACGAGCCCGGTTCTGTGTTTAAGATCATAACCGCCGCCATCGCCCTTGAGGAGGGCACGGAGACCCTGGATTCCGCATTTTACTGCCCGGGATATTCCGAGGTGGACGGCACGCACATAAGCTGCTGGAAAACCGCGGGTCACTCCTACCAGACCTTCAGAAAAGCCCTTGAAAACTCCTGCAACTGCGCTTTTATAGACATTGCGCTTGGCATCGGCCACGAGACCTATTACAGCTACTTTGAGGGCTTCGGATTTACCGACCGCACCGGTATAGACATGATGGGCGAGGCATCCCCCGTGGGCGGCGTTCATTACCACACCTACGACGTGTTTTCCGACGTTTACCGCGGCGGCAGGATATCCCTTTCCACCTACGGCTTCGGTCAGACCTTCAAGGTCACACCCATTCAGCTCATCACCGCCGTCAGCGCCGTTGTGAACGGCGGCTACCTTATGGAGCCCTACGTTGTGGATGCTCTGGTGGACGCAAACGGAAACGTGGTTGAGCAGTACGAGCCCAAGGTCGTAAGACAGGTCATTTCCGAGAGCACCTCTCGGACCATGTGTTCACTTATAGAGAGCGTTGTTTCCACCGGCACCGGCGGCAACGCCTACGTTGCGGGCTACCGCGTTGGCGGCAAGACCGGCACCAGCGAAAAACGAGACAAATCCATTGCCGAGGGCAAGGACTTTTACATTGCCTCCTTCCTGGGAGTCGCCCCCTGTGACGATCCGGAGGTTGCGGTGCTGGTGCTCCTTGATGAGCCCACCGGCGAGCTCCACCAGGGCGGTCAGATAGCCGCCCCCGTGGTCGGCAAGATCATGGCCGACATTCTGCCCTATATGGGTGTTGAAGCCGAGTACACCGACGAAGAGCTTGGCAATATGTCTCTGGCCGTTCCTCTCACCGTCGGCGGCGAGGTGGAATGGGCAAAGTCCGTTGTTAAGGATGCGGGTCTTGCGGTCAAGGTGGTGGGCGAGGGAACTGAGGTCACCGCTCAGTACCCCGTCTCCGGCTCAAAGATCGCCAGCAACTCGACCGTCATCCTCTACTGCGGCGAAGAGCCAAACAAGACCCCCGTTCAGATACCAAACCTTTCCGGCATGACCTACAAGGAGGCGGCGGAATATCTGAACATGATCGGTCTCTATCTTGACGCCTCCGGCGCTCTGGGTTCTGCAAACAGCAGTACCTTCACCGTCCGAAGCCAGTCGCCTTCTCCTGAGGAGGGCACGGTGACCTTTGGCTCGGTCATAACCGTTGACTTCTACGCCAGCGAAAACACGGGCGAATAAAGCCCGTATCTGAATAATTTTCTGTATCGGGGAGTGAATTTACAGCAAATGAAGCTTTATGAAGTATTTGAAGGAGTCGAAGCCGGGCTTTTCGGCGTCGACGGAAATATTGATATAACGGGGATCACCCACGACAGCCGCCGTGTTGTGCCGGGAATGCTCTTTGCCGCGCTTCCCGGTGCGGATTCCGGGATCCACGGAATGACCTACGCCCAAAAGGCTCTTGAAAAGGGCGCCGCCGCAGTCATGGCGGACGTTGAGCCCGTCGGGGGTATGCCCTTTGTGAAGGTTGCAAATGCCGAGACGGCCTACAGCCTTGCCGCGGCAAACCTTGAGGGCAGACCGGCAGAAAAGCTGAAGCTCATCGGCGTTACCGGTACCAACGGAAAGACCACCACCACCCATCTTATAACCGAAATACTCACCCGCACGGGGAAAAAGTGCGGACTTATCGGCACCAACGAGATACTCATCGACGGCGCCTCCGAGATAAGCCCCAACACCACACCCGAGGGTCCCGAGCTCCACGCCTATTTCCGCCGCATGGTTGAGGCGGGATGCGAGTACTGCATTATGGAGGTATCCTCCCACTCCCTTGCGCTGGGACGTGTCGCCGGGCTGAGATTTGCCGTTGCCGCGTTTACCAACCTCACTCAGGATCATCTTAACTTCCACGGAACCATGGACAATTACGCCGCCGCCAAGGCAGAGCTTTTCAAAATGGCGGACAGCTCGGTCATTAACCTGGACGACGAGGCCGCCGGTATCATGCACGCCGCCGCAACGGGCAGAAAGCTTACCTATTCCACCAAAAAGAACTCTGCCGGGCTGGTTGCAAAGTACATTCGCCTGTTCCCCGAGTCCGTTGAGTTTGAAGCCCTTTGCGATGCGGGCATCAAGCGCATGAAGCTGGGCATTCCCGGAATGTTCTCTGTGGAAAACGCCCTCACCTCCGTTGGCGTGTGCCTTGAGCTTGGCATGGGTCTTGAGGATATTGCCCGGGGTCTTGCCGAAGCTCACGGAGTTTGCGGCAGAGCGGAGATCGTTCCCGTGGGGAAGGAATACACCGTTATGATCGACTACGCCCACACTCCGGACTCCCTTGAAAACATTCTCAAAACCGTTCGCCCCTCGACTTCCGGGCGGGTGATAACCGTTTTCGGCTGCGGCGGAGACCGCGACCGCACAAAGCGCCCCATCATGGGCGGAATTGCGGAGGAGCTTTCGGATCTGTGCATAGTCACCTCCGACAACCCCCGCACCGAGGTTCCGGAAAAGATCGTGGCAGACATCGTTGCCGGAATGAAAAAGGACAACCGGGAGGTCATCGTGGACAGAAAAGCGGCAATTGCCCGGGCTTTGGAAATTGCCCGGGAGGGCGACCTTGTGCTGATAGCCGGCAAGGGTCACGAGCTTTACCAGGAGATCAACGGAATCAAGAACCATTTCGACGAGAGAGAGATCGTCAGAGAGATACTTGGCCTGTAGTTTCAGAGAAAGGAGCGGGACAGAAGAGTTATGAAGCGTTTGACCGCATCGGAGATACGTGAGCTTCTCAATGCCGGTGAGCCGGGCTTTGCCCGTGGCGGCGGAGATTTTGCCGTGACCTCTGTTTGTACGGATACAAGAAAGATCACAAAGGGCTGTCTTTTCGTTCCCATCGTGGGAGCAAATTTTGACGGCCACGAGTTTATAGACGAGGCCTTTGCAAAGGGCGCCGCCGGAGCGATCTCCGGCAGACCGGGAGAGTGCCGGGATAGGGTCATTAGCGTGCCGGACACTCTGGATGCTCTGGGGCGGCTGGCTTCTGCCTACAAGGCGTCTCTGAACGTGAAGACCGTTGCCGTTACCGGCAGCGTTGGCAAGACTACCACCAAGGAGATGACCGCCGCGGCGGTATCTGCGGGCTTCCGCACCCAGAAAACGGCGGGTAATTTCAATAACAATATCGGTATGCCCCTTACTCTGCTCACCGTATCTCCCGAGCACGAGGCCGCCGTTGTGGAAATGGGAATGTCCGCCGCCGGAGAGATATCCGCCCTTTCCCGTCTGGCCCGTCCGGACATTGCAATAATCACCAATATCGGAACCTCCCATATCGAATATCTGGGCTCAAGAGAGAATATCTGCAAGGCAAAGCTTGAGATACTGGACGGCATGAAAAAGGGCTCGGTGATCATACTTAACGGGGATGACCCGTATCTTGCGGACAGACCCGAGACCGAGGGCTTCCGCGTGCTTTATTACGGCATCCGCAATCCCCTTGCCCAGGTTATTGCCGAAAACGTCCGGGAAGAAGCCCGGGGCGTTGCCTTCACCGCCGTGTATCCCGGCGGACGCGTTGAGATATGCTGCGCCATGGCAGGGGAGCACATCGTCTACGATGCTCTTGCGGCTTTCAGCGCGGCGCTCTGCATGGGCGTGAGACCGGAGCTTGCGGCAAAGGCCATTTCCGAGGTGCTTCCCGAGGGTATGCGCCAGAGGGTTTGCACCATGGGGGACGTGGACGTTATTATGGATTGCTACAACGCAAATCCCGACTCTATGAACGCCGCGCTGAAGGTGCTGTCCGCCAAAAGCGGCCGCAGGATCGCCCTTTTGGGAGATATGCTTGAGCTGGGCTCTTATTCAGAAACCGCCCACACCGAGCTTGGAAAAACCGCCGCCCAAAGCGCGGATATACTGGTCGCCGTCGGCCGCTTTGCGTCCTGCGTTGCCGCAGGTGCAAAACGTGCAGGAATGGCGGGGGAGCGGGTGTTCACACCCGAGAGAAGCAACGCTCCCGACCTGCTCTACGGAATTCTCCGCCCCGGGGACACAGTTTTAGTAAAGGGAAGCCGGGGAATGAAGATGGAAGACATCATGGCAGACTGTGAACAGAAAATGAAACACGGCACGGTCTGATAAAAGTGCGTTGCACGTATACAATGGAGGAAACAGAATGAAGATCTGGGTTTACGGTGCGGTTTTTGCGGCGGCTTTCGCCGTTGCCGCGGGGGTTGGAGCGTTTATTGTTCCCATGCTGAGAAAGCTCAAGCTGGGTCAGCATATTCTTGAGATCGGGCCCAACTGGCACAAGAGCAAAGAGGGCACTCCCGTTATGGGCGGTATCATTTTTATCGCCGCATGTGTTCTGGTCACTGGGGTGATGCTCGCCGTTACCGGCGGCAAAAACTGGGAAGCGGTGCTCTGCGTGCTCTTTCTGGCGCTTGCCAACGGCGCGATAGGCTTTTTGGACGATTGCCAGAAGCTTTTGAAAAAGCAGAATCTCGGCCTTAAGGCAAAGCAGAAGCTTGTGCTTCAGTTTGCGGTGGGCATAGTGTTTTTGGGGCTTGTGAGCTGGCTTGGAGTTTACGACGGCAGTGTTGCAATTCCCTTTACGGATATCGTGCTCACTCCCAAGTGGTTCATCGTCTATCCCATCGCTTTGCTCATGGTTGTGGGAACGGTCAACGCCGCAAACCTTACCGACGGTGTGGACGGACTTGTTACCGGCTGCACCCTTCCCATGGCGCTGTTCTTCGGCGTTGCGGGCTATGCCCTGGAGCTTGGGGGTGTTGCGGTCTTCTCCATGGCGCTTGCGGGCGGTCTTTGCGGATTTTTGATCTACAACTTCAATCCCGCAAAGGTCTTTATGGGGGACACCGGCTCGCTCTTCCTTGGCGGCGCCACCATCGGTCTTGCCTTCGTCATCGGCAAGCCCCTTGTGTTCATTCTCGTGGGACTTATCTACTACATCGAGGCGCTCTCCGTTATGCTCCAGGTATTTTGGTTCAAGATCTCCCACGGAAAGCGTATATTTAAAATGGCTCCCATCCATCACCATTTCGAGCTCTGCGGCTGGTCGGAGAAAACTCTGTTCACGGTGTTCACCCTGTTCACTGCCGTTCTCTGCGCGCTCAGCGCCCTTTGGGTATTGGGAATTCTCTGATAAGGATTTTTTTGGTCTATGGAAGACAGGCGGAAAAAACAGCATCGCAAATACGAGGATCTTGCCATGGAGGAGAAAAAGGTAAAAAGGCCTTCTCCCCCGGAGAAAAAGCATAAAGACAGGAAAAACGCAGACCGAGCCCGTAAAAAGGCCTCGGTCCGCGACCGCATTGAGAAGGTTTTGGCGCCCGACCCCGTGGCAGAGCCCTCTGCGGACAGAGTTCTTCGCAACGAGGAACAGACTAAGGCGAGGCTGATCGCTCCCCGATACTACGGACTTGACCTTCCTTTTCTAATTATAACCATGGTGCTTTTGGCCGTGGGGCTTATTATGATGTACTCCGCAAGCTACGCCTGGGCGATCGACGACACCGGCGATTCGGCTTACTACATAAACCGTCAGGTGGTCTTTGCCGCGGCGGGTATTGCGGTAATGGTGGTCATTATGTTCTTTGACTACCGAATTATGAAAAAGCTTCTTGCGCCCTATCTGCTAATTGTCTTTGCTCTGCTGATAATGGTCAGCGCGGTTGGACTCGAGGGCGGCGGCGCCCAGCGCTGGATAAGCGCCGGTGCGTTCACCCTTCAGCCCTCTGAGTTTGCAAAGCTGGGCGTCATATGGTTTTTGGCCTGGATCTACGACAAGGCTGGCACAAGAGTGAGAAAATTCGCATGGGGCATTTTGCCCCTGGCCGGTATTTTGCTGGCTGTGGACGGATTTCTGATCATGCAGAAGCACATTTCGGCTCTGCTTTTGGTAACCCTTTCCGGTGCGGCGGTGGCATTTTATGCCGGAGCCGACTGGCGTTGGCTTGCCGGCGTCGGCGCGGCAGGTGCCGGAGGAGTTTCTCTGCTGGTGGCGTTTCTGCCCCAGTTTGACTACATCCGCGCCCGTATCGCCATATTCCGCGACCCCTTCAGCGATATGCTGGACGTGGGCTTCCAGACCGTTCAGTCCATTTACGCTGTTTCCACCGGCGGCCTCTTCGGCGTGGGACTTGGACAGAGCCGACAGAAACAGCTCTTCCTGCCGGAGACCCAGAACGACTACGTTTTCTCCATCGTCTGCGAGGAGCTGGGGCTTGTTGGCGCGCTGATGATACTGGGGCTGTTCATCGCCTTTATCATCTGCGGCTTCCGCATCGCCCTTCGTGTGAGGGACACCTTTGGCAAGCTCCTTGTTTCCGGAATTATGACCCTGCTTGCAATGCAGATTTTGCTTAACATAATGGTCGTTACAAACGCATTCCCCGTTACCGGCGTTTCCCTTCCCTTCTTCAGCTACGGCGGAACCTCTCTGCTTTTGCTGATGATTGAGGTCGGTATCGTTCTCTGTGTTTCCAGACAGTCTGAAAAAACTTACTGAAAGGTTTTGTGAGGTCTTATGAAGGTAATGCTCACCGGCGGCGGCACCGCCGGACATATCAATCCGGCGCTTGCCATTGCAAAATACATAAGACAGAGGCAGCCCTCTGCCCGGATACTCTTCGTTGGAGCGACGGGGGGCATGGAGGAAAAGCTTGTCACCCAGGCAGGATTTGAGCTTAAGACCTACCGGGTGAGCGGAATTCTCAGAAGCTTTTCCCCAAAGGCAATAGTAAAAAACGTTCGCGCCATGGCTCTGCTGGTCTCCGCAATGAGAAATGCGGGAAAGCTGGTGGACGAATTCAAGCCGGACATCGTCATCGGCACCGGAGGCTTTGCATCCTTCCCGGCGGTGAAAAGCGCGGCAAAGCGGGGCATTCCCACTTTGGTGCACGAGTCCAACGTAATGCCCGGAAAGACCAACCGCCAGCTTGCGGCCTGCTGTACCCACGTGTTGCTTGCCAGCGAGGACACGCTGAAATTCTTCCCCCAAAAGGAAAAATGCATCGTAACCGGCAACCCCCTCCGGGACGGCATGGAGTTTTCCGGCCGTGCCGAGGCCAAGGCTAGTCTTGGCATTGAAGGTCCTCTGGTCTATTCCGCCTGGGGCTCCCTTGGGGCAAGAGACATGAACAAGATGACGGCCGGGCTCTTTGCCCTTGAGCAGAAGCACGGTTCAACCTTCCGCCATATCCATTCCACCGGCGCATCGGGATATAAGTGGATGCCGGATCTGGTCAGAGAGCTTGGGGTCGACCTTGAAAAATGCCCCAATATCGATATGCGTGAATACGTTTTCGACGCCCCCACGGTAATGACCGCGGCGGATCTGGTGCTCTGCCGGGCAGGGGCAATGACCGTCAGCGAGGTCTGCGCCACGGGCACACCGGCAATCATCGTTCCCTCGCCCTACGTTGCGGACGACCACCAGCGCTACAACGCCCGTTCCCTGTCCGACCGGGGAGCGGCGGTCTACCTTGAAGAGGCCGATGCAACTCCGGAAAAGGTCTTTGAGCTGATAAACAGCTTGCTTGGCGATCCGGAGCGCCTTGAGGACATCAGAAACAAGGCTCTCGGCATGGCGGTCTTCGATGCCGTAGAGCGTATTTACGACATAATCTGCAAATACGCGGGATAAGTACACAAGTTTTTCCCCTTCTTCATATGATGAACTGACAGTTCTCTTTTGGGGAAGGGCGTGGAAAAAACTTGAAGGATCGAATTCTTGTTCGCGGAGGAAAAAGTCTTTCGGGAAGCGTGTGGGTTCAGGGGGCAAAGAACAGCGCCCTGCCCGTGCTTGCGGCCTGTGCGCTGAACGGGGGAGTGAGCGTTATCGAAAACTGCCCTGGACTTTCGGACACGGAAGCCATGCTGGATATTCTGCGATACATAGGCTGCAGGGTCACGGTGAAGGCAAATACCGTCACTGTGGACAGCTCGAAGCTGAAGCGCTGGGACGTTCCCCGGGAGCTGATGCACAGGCTGAGATCATCCATCATTATTCTCGGCGCTCTTCTTGCCAGAACGGGCAAGGCAGAGGTTAGCGGCCCGGGCGGCTGTGAGCTGGGCGCAAGACCCATCGACCTCCACCTTTCCGGGCTTTCAAGCCTTGGGGTGGACGTACGCTATTCCGACGGAACCATTGAGGCCGTCCGCAACGGTACACGCGGGGGCGAGGTGGTGCTTGCCCTGCCAAGCGTGGGTGCGACGGAAAACCTTATGCTCTACGGCACCTGTTGCCGTGAGGGCGTCACCGTGGTAAACGCCGCAAGAGAGCCGGAGATCTGTGACCTGGGAGCTTATCTTTCCGCCGCAGGCTACGCGGTGGAGGGTGTGGGAAGCGCCGTTGTGAGAGTTGCCAGGGGCCGGGGAACGAAACGGCACGTTGTCCACAGGATCATACCCGACAGAATAGTTTCCGCCACGTGGCTCTGCGCGGTTGCTTCTGCAGGGGGCGAGGCGGAGCTTATAAACACCCCGGCAGATTACCTCGCAAGCGTTAGCGGCGTGCTTTCCCGCGCGGGGTGCAGGATCGCCGGGACGGAAAAGGGTATCTACGTCTGCCGCAAGGGCAGACTCAGAGCTCCCGGTGAGGTTATTCGCACAGGACCCTTCCCATGTTTTCCCACGGATGCTCAGCCACTTGTTTCAAGTGTGCTTGCAACTGCCGCGGGGACGACGGTGGTGGAGGAAAATATGTTTGAAAACCGCTTTTCCCACCTGACGGAGCTGTGCCGCATGGGCGCAGACGTTAAGCTGCGGGGAAAATACGCCGTTATAAACGGCGTTGACTGCCTTGACGGCAGAACAGTCACCTCCCACGACCTTCGGGGCGGTGCGGCTCTGGTTGTCGCAGGGCTTTCCGCACGGGGGGAGACCGCCGTGCTGGACATGGGATATATCGACCGGGGATACGAAAACATAGTTGAGACGCTGCGCTCTCTGGGGGCAGACGTGGAACGTACGGAAGACAGAGCGATCAATTGACTGCTTGGAGATATAATGGAAAAACGAAAGAAGAGACCGGCTGAAAAACAGAATAAAAAACAGACAAAGCCCCAAAGCTCTGCCCCGGTAAAAAACGGGCGTTCCGACGTGGTCGGCAAAAAGACCTTCTGGCGGGGCATGGCCTCCCGTGTTTACACTGCCGCAGCGATCATCGTTGTGACGGCGGCGCTGGTGTGGGCATTTACGGCCTTTTTCACCGTTGAAAACATCGTCGTCTACGGAAACAGCCGTTACACCGTGGAGGAGATCGTTGAGCTCTCCGGGGTAGAGCAGGGAGACGGACTTATTTTGCTCAGCAGAGCAAAGATAAGGGAGAACATCATCGGGGACGGAGTTTATATCGAGGACGTTTCCGTTAAAAAGCTTTTGCCGGACACCGTTGAGATAACCGTTACCGACAAAACCGTCACCGCGGCTTTTGAGGCAAACGGAGCGTACTGGCTGATAAGCGGCTCGGGAACCTTGCTTGAGCTCACCCTCACCTGTCCTGCGGACGTGACCGTTATAAAAGGCGCGAAGCTTGTGGATTCCGCTCCGGGAAGAAGCTTTACCTGCGAGGACGGGGCAAAGCACACAATGCTGAAGACCCTTATAAACGCCCTGCGGGAAAACGGGCTTATGGAGTATATCGACCTTATCGACATCACCGAGACCTACCAGGTGGTGCTGACTTACGACGGAGCTTACGACATTGTCATGGGCAGCGCAGAAAAGATAGCCGCCGACGTTGCCCGGATACCCACGGTTTTGGAGCTTGCCCGGGCAGAGGGAAAGACCTCCGGGTGCTTTGATATGCGGGACGGCTCTGTGAGGTATACACCCGACAGGTGGAAGGGAAATATTCTCAGCTGAAAACCGGAAAAATTGCACTTTAGATATTGTAAATTTTTGAATTATGGTGTACAATATATAGTAGCATCAGAATAGCTATGTCTGCCTGCCGGTTTTAGCGCCGGGGTGTATGGCATATCATCGTACATAGGAGGAAACTGACGCATGGCATTGCAGATCGAACAGGAACTTGACGGAGTTGTCAATATAAAAGTAGTGGGTATAGGCGGCGGCGGTAACAACGCCATCAACCGCATGATGCAGGCGGGTCTTCAGGGTGTTGAGTTTATCGCCCTTAACACCGACCGTCAGCAGCTTAACAAGGTCCAGGGCCTTCCCCTTCAGATAGGCGAAAGAGTTACACGCGGCCAGGGCTGCGGCGCAAATCCCGAAAAGGGCAAGAGAGCCGCAGAGGAAAACCGCGAAGATATCGTAAGACTTATCCAGGACGCGGATATGGTCTTTATCACCGCCGGCATGGGCGGCGGCACCGGCACCGGCGCGGCTCCCGTTGTTGCAAAGCTTGCCCGGGAGATGGGCATTCTCACCGTGGGCGTCGTCACCAAGCCTTTTGCCTTTGAAGGCGCAAAGCGTATGCGCCAGGCCGAAGAGGGTATTGCCGCTCTCCGCGAGATGGTGGACTCCCTCATCGTTATCCCCAACGAAAGACTTAAGCTTGTCACCGACCAGAAGATCACTCTGCTCAACGCCTTTACCGTTGCGGACGACGTTCTGCGCCAGGCTGTTCAGAGCATTTCCGACCTTATCAAGATCCCCGGTCTTATGAACCTGGACTTTGCGGACGTTACCACCATCATGCAGGAAGCCGGCTACGCTCACATGGGCGTTGGCAAGGCCTCCGGCAAGGACAAGGCCATGGAGGCGGCAAACATCGCCATCCAGAGCCCCCTTCTGGAAACCTCTATCCGCGGCGCAAGAAGAGTACTTATCAACATCATCGGCTCTCCCGATATGGGCCTCGAAGAGATCGATGCCGCCGCTTCCACCGTTGAAGCTTCCGCCGATCCCGACGCCAACATCATCTTCGGCGCCATTATCGACGAGAACATGAACGACGAAATGAAGGTCACCATCATCGCCACCGGCTTCGAGAGCGAGGGTCCCAACCTTCTCGAATCCGAGCCTGCGGCCGAGGACAAGCCCGAAGAAAAAGAAGCCAAGCCCAGCGTTGACGTTCTCGACATCGGTCTGGATCTTTTCCCCGAGCCGGCTCCCCAGCGTACCGCTCCGGTGGGTCAGATATACACTCAGGCGCCTGAGGCTCAGGCGGATGCGAAGGCCCGTGCCGCTCAGCCCAAAAAGGTTGAGGAAGACGACGATGACGCCTATCGCGACATAATGGCAATTTTCAACAAGAAATAATAATCCGTTTCATAGGGTGCGGGAGGAGAACATAATGGCATTAAGGTTTGATACCGAATCGGAGATCGTCACCAAAATCAAGGTTATCGGCGTTGGCGGCGGTGGCAACAACACTGTGGACAGAATGATAGACGCTAACCTTCAGGGCGCAGAGTTTATCGTTGTCAACACAGACCGTCAGCAGCTCAACCGTTCAAAGGCTTCCTGGCGTGTTCAGATCGGCGAGCGTACCAGCAACGGTCACGGTTGCGGCGCAAAGCCCGCTCTTGGCAGAAAGTGTGCCGAGGAGGACCGCGAGGCTCTTACCGAAATACTTAAGGACACCGACATGGTGTTCATCACCGCCGGCATGGGCGGCGGCACCGGCACCGGCGCTGCTCCCGTTATTGCCGAGCTTGCCCAGGAGATGGGCATTCTCACCGTTGGCGTTGTCACCCGTCCCTTCAAGTTCGAGGGCGGCCGCCGCGCCGCTCAGGCAGAAGAGGGTATTGCTGAGCTTTACAGCCACGTGGACTCCCTTGTTATCATCCCCAACGAGAGACTTAAGTACGTCACCGATCAGAAGATCACCTTTATGAACGCCTTCGCCTATGCCGACGAGACCCTCAAGCAGGCGATCTCCAGCATTTACGAGCTCATCATTTCCGAAGGCATTATCAACCTTGACTTTGCCGACGTTTACTCCATCATGAAGGACAGCGGCTATGCCCACATGGGTGTCGGCCGCGCCGCCGGACGTGACAAGGCCAGCGTTGCCGCCACAATGGCCATCCAGAGCCCCCTTCTGGAGACCTCTATCCGCGGAGCCAAGGGCGTTCTTATCAACATCGTGGGCTCCCCCGAGATCGAGCTTGCCGAGATCGAGACCGCGGCCGACTACGTCAAGGAAAATGCCGACCCCGAAGCTCAGATCATCTTCGGCGCCGCCATCGATCCCAGCCTTAACGACGAAATGCGTGTTACCATTATCGCCACCGGCTTTGACGATAATTCTCCCAACCCCCTCAACGGACCTGCCAAAGAAAAGCCCGCTGAAAAGGTTGAAAAGGCCGCCGAGCCCGCAATTGACCCTGCCGCCGACGAGGAGCTTCCCTTTGCAGAGCCTGCCGAGCGTACTGCAAAGTCCGCAAATTCCGCCGTTAACGACGATTACGAGCGCCTTCTCAAGATGCTCACCGAGACTAAGTAAATCTTAAAAACGTTTTGCCCGCGGTCAAAGCAATTTGACCGCGGGCATTGACTTTTTGACAGGCGTAATATATAATAAATCCAAAGCGCAGACCCTTGATATTAATTCATCATAAGGAGATGGGAACACATGATTGTCAACAGACCTCCCATGGGCTGGAATTCCTGGAATACCTTCGGCGAAAACATTAACGAGACCGTCGTTATGGAAACTGCCGACTTCATTGCCGAAAACGGCTACAGAGACCTTGGCTACGAATACGTTATCATCGACGACTGCTGGAGCCTTCGTGACAGAAACGAGGCAGGCGAGATCGTTCCCGACCCGGTGAAATTCCCCCACGGTATGAAATACGTTGCAGACTACGTCCACTCAAAGGGGCTTAAGTTCGGTATGTATTCCTGCGCGGGCCCTATGACCTGCGCCCGCTATCCCGGAAGCTACGACCACGAGTTTGTGGACGCCGCCTGCTTTGCCAGATGGGGCGTTGACTACCTCAAATACGACTATTGCTACCATCCCGAATCCACCTACGGCCACTATCTTTACAAGAGAATGGCCCTCGCCCTTTCCAACTGCGGAAGAGATATCGTCTTTGCCGCCTGCTCCTGGGGCGCAGAGAACACAAAGACCTGGATAAAAGAGACCGGCGCCGACAGCTGGCGTTCCACCGGCGACATCAACGACTCCTGGGCATCCATCAAAATGCTCTGCCAGGATCAGATGAAGTTTGCGGAATACAACGGCAAGGGCTGTTTCAACGATATGGACATGCTGGTTGTGGGCATGAACGGCAAGGGCAACGTCGCCCTCACCGGCTGCACCGAGGAAGAGTATAAAACTCACTTTGCCTTCTGGGCAATGATGGGCTCTCCCCTTATCATCGGCTGTGACCTGAGAAAAGCCGACGAGGCCGCCCAGAAGATACTGAAAAACGAGATGCTCATCGCCATCGACCAGGACGAGGCATACCGTCAGCCCTTCTTCATCAACTCCCGCCGCATAGAAAACGTCCGCCGTGTGGGAAGCGAGCCCCTTCTGGAGAGCTACCCCGAGGATATCCCGATCATGGCAAGACTTCTCTCCAACGGCGACATTGCCATCGGCGCGTTCAACTTCTCCGATCACCACAGATGCTTCGATGCTCAGCTTGATTCTCTCGGCCTTGGAGAGTGCACCGGCAAGACCCTTGAGGTCACCAACGTCTGGACGGGCGAGACCGCGGTCATCGGCAAGAGCAATATCCGCGCCGAGCTCGATCCCCACTGCTGTGTGGTCTACAGAGCAAGAGTCATCGACAAATAATAGTGACAAAGTGCAAGACCTGCGGAAAAGAGCTCTCCCAGGACGAGATCGGTCTTACCAAAAAGCTTATCAACCGGGGCGCAACTGAGTTTTTCTGCATGGAATGTCTCAGTGAAAAATTCAACTGCCCGGTGAGTGTTCTTGAAGAGAGGATAGAACATTTCCGTCTTCAGGGCTGTTCCCTTTTCTGCTGAATCAAAAAAAGAAAGCCGATACGGAAAGCACTTTCCGTATCGGCTTTTTGTGGGTTTACAGTTCGGAAATTATTTGTTCGGTGAGCTCAAGACAAAGGTCTGAGACTCTGTCCACCTCACGGGCAAATTCCTCAAAACCGCCGGTGATCCCGTCGGAGACGGCCTTGATGAGCATGGAGGGCACCTTGTTTCTGCGGCAGGTGTAAACGATGGCGGCGGCCTCCATCTCGCAGATGTGGGCGCCGAATTCTTCGTGGAGTGCGGATTTGTTCTCTTCGCCCTCAACGAATTTGTCTGCCGAGGCACAGACGACGGGAGTGAGCTCCGGGCAGATGGAAAGGGCCTTTTGCAGAAGCTCCGGCGAGGGAGAGACGAAAGCGGAGGGCTCGCCAAGGTAGTGTCCCCGGGGAAGACCGGAGTAGCTTCCCCCGTCGAAATCGTAGTGGACGACCTTTTCAACAATGCAGGTCTTTGCAATGGTCATCTCCGGGGTCAGACCACCCACAACGCCGAAGTTGACGATCAGCCCACAGCCAAGCTCGCTGATAAGCGCCTGAGTTCCTGCCGCGGCGGCAAGCTGACCTGCGCCGGTGTGGAGCACGTGGAGAAGGTCGCCGTTTACGCTGTAGGTCATAACGGGAAAGCCTCCGCAGAGGCCGGATTTCAGGGACTCGCCGTAGCGCTTGGTGACGGAACCTATTTCAACGGCCACGATCATGCCGATGTTTTTCATGTTTGTCTTCCTTTCTCTATTTCTCTTTTGAAACGCGGAAATTGCCGTCCCCGTCCCGACGCCAGAAGGCAAGCCCGGGATCGCGGCCGGAATACTCCGAGTCGGGGTAGAAGATGCTGTCGTTGGTGCGGGCGAGCTCGGCGTACATGGTGGCCATGAGCTCACGCTTTATCTCCCGGTATTCCGGCAGATACGCAAGGTTGTTCTGCTGTGCCGGGTCTGAGACGATATCGTATAGCTCCTCGGCAGGTCGGGGAGCGGAATAGGCTTTGGTGAAGACCTCCGGGTCGCTGCGCTTGACCAATGTGTGTGCCATGGGAACGGGCCAGCCGGGGGTGAAATTGCGGATATAGCGGTAGCGCTGTGTGCGTATGGACCTGGTGGGAAGGCCAAGGCTTTCCCGGGACTGTTCCGAAATGCAGTAGCTTCTGGGGCTTTCCAAACCCCGGAGCTGTGCCACCTGGGACACTCCGACGCCCCCCAGGGGCGGCTGGGCGTTGGCAAGCTCGCATACGGTGGGGCCGATGTCCAGATGGCTTGAAAGTCCGGAGGCAACCACACCGTGGCAGGGCAGAGCGCCTCCCCAGAGTATGAAGGGCGTTGCCGTGCCCTGGTCGTAACAGGTCTGCTTTGCCCGGGGCAGGTCAACTCCGTGGTCTGCGCCGAACCACACGAGACTGGTCTCTTCAAGGCCGTTATCTCTGAGATAGTCAAGTATCGTGCCAACTGCTCTGTCCCCGGCGGAGAGCAGGCGGTTGAACTGGGCGATGAGCTGTTTTGTCTCGAAGGTATCCGGGAGCTGGGGCAGGTTTTTGGGCGGACGGGCACGGTCGATCTCTTCGGGGGTAACCTCGGAGTCGTAGGGAGAGTGAGCCTCCCGGAAGGATGCGCAGATATAGATCTTTTCGGCGGTGTTTTCAGAGAGGATAGCAATCAGCTTTTCCGCCACTTTTTGGGCGTCGGCGGTCTCCGTCCAGCTGCGGTCATAGCCCAAAAGCCTGGTTCCGGACTCGTCCCGGGTGGCGTATGGCAGGGGAGCCCCGGCGGGAGAGGCGTATTCGCCCTCCTCCGCAAAGCCCAGCCGCCAGCATTGATAGCCCGCATCCCGCAGAGAACGGGGGAGGGAGGGCTGATTTTCGTCGTAGCGACAGAGCTGGGCGTTGTGGAAATATCTGCCGGTTAAAATCGAAGCCCGGGAGGGAACGCACACGGCGCCCGTTGAAAAGTGGTTTTCAAAGCGCACGCCCTCGGCGGCCATGCGGTCGATATTTGGGCTTTCAACTCCCTCTGCCCCAAAACAGCCGAACTGGCGGCCGGTGTCGTGCATCATTATTCCGATAATTATTCTGGGAGAGTCCATTCTGGCAACCTCCGGTGTATAAAAGTTTATACCTTTAAGAGAAAAGCCCGACCAAAGGAGAAGCTTTGATCGGGCTTTTGGTGGCTACATATTTAAGAATTATTCCTCAACGGGAGCTTCTTCGCAGCAGCACTCTTCTTCGTCTTCGCAATCGCAGCAGCACTCGTCGTCGAGAATGCAGCAATCGTCTTCAGCTTCCTCGCGCTTTTTGAGGAAGTAGGAGATGGCGTATGCGATACCGGCGATGACAGCGAGACCGGCAACAACGGCGCCGATAGCGGTCAGAACCTTCTTGGTCTGTTCAGACATTGTAGTTTCCTCCTGGTAGTATATTTTTCGCTTATCTGTATGATAAACGATTCGGGCAAAAAAGTCAATAGCTAAAACTCAGTATTTACAAATTATCCGATAATTATTTACAGAGACCTGTTTCAGCGCTTGCCCTTGCCGCCGTGTTTTGAGGTGGGAATGGAGCTTCCCGGTGCCTTCTTGGGGGCGGAGGTGGGGGCGGCAACGCGGATGCGCCGGGGCTGAGCGGGTGCGGCGGGAGCGGGAGCTCTTCTGCGTTCCAGCCTTGCCTTAGTCTCAAGGGGGGACAGGGTCATAACGTCCTTGGAGGTGTCCTCGCGAATGCGGGAGAGCATACTCTCGTAAAGCTCGTAGCCCTCGTTTTTGTAGACGTTAACGGAGTCCACCTGGCCGTAGGCGCGGAGGTTGATGCCCGTGCGGAGCTGATCCATATCGTCGATGTTTTCCATCCACTTTTCCGTGACCTGGGAGAGCAGAACACAGCGGCAGTGGTCGGCCATGTTCTTTTCCCCGAATTCTTCGGTTCGGGACGCGAACCGCTTTTCGGCCTCGTCGCCCAGAAGTGCTCCAAGGTCGGCTGCGGAAAGCCTGGTCATGTCCCCGGAGAGAGCGCGGAAGGAACTCTCGGAGATAAACGCGGGCACGGTGAGCCCGGCAAGATAGCCAAGTCCCGCGTCGCCTAAGGTGTGGCTCTTTCCGGAGGAGTATTTGGAGATGGCGTCGGCGGCGTAGCCGGATACGGTGTCCCGGAGCATTCCCCGGATCTTTTCCAAAAGCTCGGCATCGTCGGTTTCGCCGGTGATAACGCGGTGACGCTCCTTGTAGATGGTCTCGCGCTGGATATTGATAACGTCGTCGTACTCCAGAACGCGCTTTCTCATCTGGTAGTTTCTGGACTCAATGCGTCCCTGGGCGTTTTCAATGGCGCCGGAGAGCATCTTGACGTCCATAGCAACGTCCTCTTCGCCGGTGAGGCGATCCATCATGGACTTCATTCTGTCGCCGCCGAAGAGGCGGAGAAGATCGTCCTCCATGGAGATGTAGAAGCGGCTTTCGCCCGGGTCTCCCTGGCGGCCGGAACGTCCGCGGAGCTGGTTGTCGATACGGCGGCTTTCGTGGCGCTCCGTGCCTATAACGTAAAGTCCGCCTGCGGCAATGACCTTTTCCCGGTCGGCAGTGGTCTGGGTCTTGAAACCGGCGTAGAGCCGGTTGTAGTTTTCTCTGACGGCGAGGATCTTTTCGTCGTTGGTGGCAGTGCGGCTGGAGGCCTCGTAGGTGATGATCTCGCTGACACGGGAAAGCTCGGCTTCAAGCTGTTTGTCGAAGACGGAGTCCACGGTCTTTATCATTGCGGCGGTGAGCTCTTTTTTACCCAGCTTGGGGTTTGCCGCGGCGATCTGGTTGCGAAGACCGCGAACGCGGTTTTCAAGGTCCACCTGCTCGGGAGTGGGAGCGGCGGGAGGATTTTTCGGGGGATCCATGACGGTTTGAATGGCCTGCTTGTAGGCAAGACGGGCGGCGTCGCTGGAGCGCTTTATCTGGGCGCCTTCGTTCTCGAAGAACTCCTGAAGAAGCTGTTTCTTGGCCAAAAGCTCCGCATTGCCGCCAAGGAGAATGTCCGTACCGCGGCCGGCCATGTTGGTGGCTATGGTTACAGCTCCGCTCTGGCCTGCCTGGGCGATGATCTCAGCCTCGGAGGCGTGGTGCTTGGCGTTGAGCACGGTGTGGGGCACGCCCTTTGCCTTGAGCATTTTTGAGAGGAGCTCGTTTTTCTCGATGGAGACCGTGCCGACCAGAACGGGCTGACCCTTTTCGTGGCAACGGATGACCTCTTCGATAACGGCGTTGAACTTGGCCTTTTCGGTCTTGAAGACAACGTCGGGGTGATCCTGCCTTATCATGGGCATATTTGTGGGTATCTCGATAACGTCGAGGCCGTAGATATGGCGGAACTCTTCTTCCTCGGTCTTGGCGGTACCGGTCATGCCGGAGAGCTTGGTATACAGGCGGAAATAGTTCTGGAAGGTGATTGTGGCAAGGGTGCGGCTTTCGCGGCGGATGCTCACGTGCTCCTTGGCCTCGATGGCCTGGTGAAGACCCTCGGAATAGCGGCGGCCGTACATAAGGCGGCCGGTGAACTCGTCCACGATGATGATCTCGCCATTCTGGATAACGTAGTTGACGTCCTTTTTGAAAAGACCGTGAGCCTTGAGAGCCTGCTCGATATGGTGGACGAGCTTGCGGTTGTCGCTTCTCTTTTTGGCCAGCTCAAGCTCGGCGCGGGCTTTTTTCTCCTCCTCTTCGGACTGACGCAGGGCGATCGCCTCTCGCTCTTCCTCGGAGAGGTCGTTTTCAAACTCGCTCATTTCGCTTTCGGAGAGCTTTTCGTCGGTGCTGTTGTCCCTTGCGGCGGAGTCGCTGTCCTCCTCGCCGGTGGCAAAGAGGTTGTCGATGCCGAAATACTTTTCGGCCTTCTGAATTCCGGCGGCGGTGAGCTGGGCGGTGCGGTCCTTTTCGTTGATAACGTAGTCAACGGTATAGTCCGTGTCGAAATGCTCGCCCTCTCTGGCGGATTTGTCGAAGATATAGTCAAGGCCGGTCTTGGAATCGTCCTCTTCGGTCTTGGTAAAGCTCTTTAAGCGCTTAACGAAGGCGTCTGCCTTGACGTAGTCGTCGGTGGACTCTTCGCCCATGCCGGAAATGATAAGGGGGGTGCGTGCCTCGTCGATGAGTATGGAGTCCACCTCGTCCACGATGGCAAAGCTGTGACCCCGCTGGACCATCTCTTCGGCGGAGAGGGCCATATTGTCCCGGAGGTAGTCAAAGCCAAACTCGTTGTTGGTGCCGTAGGTCACGTCGCAGGCGTAGGCCGCACGGCGGGCTTCGGAGCTCATATCGTGGAGGATAACGCCCACGGAGAGCCCCAGAAATTTGTGGACAAGACCCATCTGCTCGCCCTGGAATTTGGCGAGATATTCGTTGACGGTGACAACGTGGACGGGCTTGCCGGTGAGGGCGTTGAGATAGGAGGGGAAGAGGGCGGTGGTGGTCTTGCCTTCACCGGTCTTCATTTCTGCGATACGACCCTGGTGGAGAATGACCGCGCCGGCTATCTGGACGCGGAACGCCCGAAGACCCAGCACGCGCCACTCCGCCTCGCGGACGGTGGCAAAGGCCTCGGGAAGTATATCGTCGGTGGTCTCGCCGGCCTCAAGGCGGGCCCTTAGCTTATCCGTCATAGAGCGAAGCTCTTCGTCGGACATGGCAGAGAATTTGTCCTCAAGGGCAAAGACCGCGTCAACGTATTTTCGGTTTTTCTTGATCTCTTTTGCGCTGCTCGTGCCGAACAGCTTCTGAAGAATGCTCATCTATACATACCTTTCGGAGTCATTTCCATAATTATATCATATGCCGCAAAAATAAGAAACAATTTTTTGTAAATAAGTGTGGGAAAATAATCGGAAATATGATATACTATAGGGGTGAAGAAATACCCTTGAACGAAAGGCAGGATATATATGGATTGCAAGACAAAATTCGCGCTCTGGAGCCATCGCACTGATCTTCCCGAAGAATATGCCGCCGAGCTTTCCGCCATGACCGAAAAGGATATTGCCGAGGCTTTTTCTGCGGATCTGGCCTTTGGAACGGCGGGTCTGCGGGGCATAATGGGTGCCGGCACCAACCGCATGAATATCTATACCGTGGCTCAGACCTCCCGCGCCATTGCGGATGAGATCAACTCCCGGGGACCCGAGGCAGCCGCAAGGGGCGCCGTCGTGTGCTGTGACTGCCGGAACAACTCTCTGCGCTTTGCCGCCATCGCCGCCGGCGTTCTTGCCAAAAACGGCGTTTCCGTCCGCCTGTTTGACGATATGCGTCCCACTCCCGAGCTGAGCTTTGCCGTGAGGGAATACGGCTGTGAGTTTGGCGTTAACATCACCGCCAGCCACAACCCCAAGGAGTACAACGGCTACAAGGTCTACGGCGCAAACGGCGCTCAGATAAACGACGCTGAGGCAGACGCCATCTCTGCCAGAAGAAGCGCCATCGATATGTTTGCCCAGTTTGCCTCCGAGGACGAGTTTTCTCCCGAGGCGCTGAAAGCTCTGGGCGTTAAGATCATCGGCGCTGAGACCGACGAGGCTTTTCTTGCCCGGGTCATGTCCTGTGCCATCACCGAGGACGCCGCAAAGTCCGTTCCGGACATGAAGATCGTCTACACCCCCTTCCACGGTACCGGCCGTCTGCTGGTGCCCGAGGTTTTGCGCCGCCGGGGCTTTGGAAACATCGTCTGCGTTGAAGAGCAGATGGTTCCGGACGGCAATTTCCCCACAGTTGCAAGCCCCAACCCCGAGGACATCGCGGGCTTTGAGCTTGCCATAGGTTACGCCAAAAAGGTCGGCTCCGACCTTATAATCGGCACAGACCCCGACGCCGACCGCATCGGACTTATCGTCCGCAGGGAGGACGGGGAATACGTTAACATAACCGGCAACCAGCTTGGCGTTCTGCTGGCAGACTACATTTTTGCCGCAGGGGGCGCAAACGGCAGACTTCCCGAAAAGCCCGCCGTTGTGACCACCATCGTCTCCACAATGATGGCCAAAAAGGTCTGCGAGGCCAACGGCGGGATCTACGGCGAGGCCTTCACCGGCTTCCGCTTTATCTCCGAAAAGATGGATGAGCTCGAGGCCGTCGGCGCCAGAGCCGTGCTCTGCTTTGAAGAGAGCTACGGCTATCTCTCCGGCACCCACGCCCGTGACAAGGACGCCGTAGTCGCCGCAATGCTGGTGGCAGAGCTTGCCGCCTACCACGCCGCCCGTGGCCGCACCCTTGCCCAGGCCCTTGATATGCTCATGGAAAAATACGGCTGGTACCGTGAAAAGACCCTTAACATCAAAATGCCGGGTCTCGACGGCCTTGAGAAAATGGCCGCCCTCATGGCCGGTCTCAGAGAGAGCTCTCCCGAGACCTTCGGAGGCACCGCCGTTAAGTCCGTCTGCGATTACCGCCCGGGCATACGCAAATTCCCCTGCGGAAAGACCGAAGAGCTTCCCCTTAAAAACTCCAACGTTCTGGCCTTTGAGCTTGAGGACGGCTGTAAGGTCATCATCCGTCCCTCCGGCACAGAGCCCAAGGTGAAGGTCTACGTGCTCACGGTTGCAGGCTCCAAAGCCCGGGCCGAAGAGCTTCTCGCCCGCTATTCCGCCGCCGCCGAAAAGCTGGCAGACTGACAAAACGCAAATATAAAAACCGATACGGAAGCTAAAGTGTGTTGTTCTTATCGGAATATTTGTAATCATACCTGTTTCTGTTAAGAACCAGCAAGTGCATTTGTATGCACAAATTCACTGCTGCAGTAGCCCAAAACCACAGAGCAACAGAAAAGAGAAGATTCGTTTTAATTACGAGTCTTCTCTTTCTTTTTGTCTGTTAAGTGATATGCTGACTTCTATTCGCCATAAACTGTCCGCAGGACAATATCACTGCGAAGCAATATAACTGTGCCGAAGGCACAATATAACTGGCGTGATACTCCAAGCGGAGTATCACGCCAATCCGTATCGATTATTTCTCAGCCCTCGTTCAGGCTGTTTTCCGCAATTCCAAGGCGGTTTGATTTCCAGCGGCCTGTGAAGATGAACCAGCCGCAGAGCAGGATCGAACCAACGGTTGCCGCCGGGGCGCCGGCACCGATGCCGAACATTCCCAGATCGCAGGCGTAGCCCAAAAGCCAGGCTACGGGCATTCTCAGCAGGATAGAGCAGGTAATGCCATTGATAAGTGAAAAGGTGGTGTGGCCGGAGGCGATGATGAGACCGTTGAAACAGAAGAAGAAGGCCACGAAGAGGTAGTCAAAGGCAAAGGCGCGCATATAGTCTATGCCAAGCTCGATGACCTTTGGTGTGTCCGTGAAGATGCGGATGATAAAGCCGGGGAAGATCTGGACAAGGGCAAATATGGCGGCGCTTATGCAGAAGGCAATGCGGATGGCGATCCACATGGTCTTTTTTGCCCTGTCGTAATAACCGGCGCCGATGTTCTGGCCGGCCATTGATGAGACCGAGGAGCTCATTGCCAGAGCGGGAAGAATGGCAAAGCTGTTGAACTTACCAACCACGCCGATGGCTGTGGAGGCGTCAACGCCGCCGTAGTTGTTTGCAAGGGCGGTCATGAGCATGAAGGAGATGGAGCTGATCGTGTTCTGAATAGAGGAGGGGAAGCCCAGCTTGAAGATGAGAAGAAGCTTGTCCCCCTTGGGGATGAAGCTTTTCAGCTTGAAGTCAAAGGAGAAGCCCTTTTTGATAAGCCAGATGATGGAGAGCACGAGGGAGATCCCCTGGGCGATGACCGTTGCCAGAGCCGCGCCGTCCGCCGAGCGGCCAAGAGCGCCGACGAAGAGAAAGTCAAGGCCGATGTTTGAAACGCAGGCGATGAGCACGAACCAGAAGGGGCTCTTTGAATCCCCCAGACCGCGCAAAATACTGCTGACGGCGTTGTAGCCGAAAATGAATATCGTTCCGCAAAGGCAGATGATGAGGTAGGAATGAGCCTCGTCGAAGGACTCGGGAGGAGTCCGGAGCAGGTTGAGCAGGGGCTTTGCAAGGAAGACGAAAATTGCGGTGAGCAGTACGGAGGCAGCTATAAGCATGGTGAACAGGGTGCCGATGGCCTCGTTGACGTCCTTGTGCTTTTTCGCGCCGAAATACTGGCTGATGAGCACCGTGCCGCCAACAGTGAAGCCGATGACCAGGTTTGTGACCAGCATGGTCACCTGGCTTCCCAGCGAAACGCCGGAGATGGCTTCGTCTCCACGGAACCAGCCCACGATGAGCATATCCGCAACGCTGTAGAGAGCCTGGATTATGTTTGAGAGAAGAAAGGGGAGGGAAAACCGTATCAGGTTTTTGGATACGCTTCCCTGAGTGAGGTCTGTCTGAAAGTTTGCCAAATTCGTATACTCCGTTTTGTCAGAAATTCAACGGTTATTCTACAATAATTTGTAAGGCTAAATCAATTGGCAGATAATACGAAGATTTGCGCTCTTATCTGCGGCTTTCGTATGCAGTGGGAAAAACCGCGCGTTCCAACACCTGTCCCACGGGCTGACGGATGACCAGGGTGGCCAGGTGGTCCATGGGCGTTTCGCTCTTGTTTATCAGAACGAGGTTTTCGCCCCGGAAAAGGGTGACAAAGCCTGCGGCAGGGTAGACCGTGAGAGAGGTTCCTGCCACGATAAGCAGGTCGGCGCGACTTATGGCGGAGATCGCGCGGTCCATGGTATCCCCGTCCAGGGCTTCGCCGTAGAGCACAACGTCCGGCTTTATCAGACCGCCGCATGAGCAACGGGGAATGCCCGCGGTAGAGAGGATATGCTCTGCGGAATATACCCTTCCGCACTTGCGGCAGATATTTCTGTTTGCGCAGCCGTGGAGCTCACACACGTTTTTGCTCCCTGCAAGGGTATGGAGCCCGTCGATATTCTGGGTTATGACCGCAAGAAGCTTTCCCTCCTCCTCAAGCCTTGCAAGAGCCCTGTGGGCGGCGTTGGGACGGGCGTCGGGACAGAGCATCTTCTCCCGGTAGAACCTGTAAAATTCTTCGGTTTCGGCGTAGAAAAAATCGTGGGAGAGAATTGTCTCGGGGGGATAGTCGTATTTCTGTGAATAGAGCCCGTCGGGCGAGCGGAAGTCCGGAATGCCGGATTCCGTGCTCACCCCGGCGCCCCCGAAGAAGACTATCCGGTTTGAGCTTTCGATAAGGCTTGAGAGCTTTTCTGTGTTCATGAACGTAAAACCTCCGGTAGCAGACGTATTTTTGCCCACCGCGCCTTGACGGACGGGGCGGGGAATGGTAAAATAAGGTATTACCGAAATATTGGGAGAAACAGGATCATGAGATCGAAGTATATGAGAAAAATCTGCTGGGCAATTGTCTGTCTTGCCCTTGTTCTGGGGCTCTTGCCCCGGGCGCGGGCTCTTGGGGGCACGGTTGCATCCTCTGAGGAGCTTGTTGAGGTTCTGGGCGGAGGCGAATATGCCTGCGTCGTGGGCTCGCCGGACGGAGAGGTTGTTCAGCTTTTGCAGGACGTTTACCTTGTGCTGGACACCGTGACCGTTATCGCCGGAGAGGTAATGCTTGACCTTAACGGATACGGGCTCTATGCCGAGACCACCGCCATAGTTGTGGAAAACGGCGCCGCCCTTGATATTATGGATACCTCCGGCGGAGCAGGTCTGTTGGTTGGCTATTCGGACAGCGGAGCGGGAACGGTCGTGAATTACGGCGAGCTTGAGATACACTCCGGCTTTTACGTTGCTGAGGGTGAGGAGAGCGCAGTTTTTCAGAACTACGGCAACATGGTGATACACTACTGCGAGACCTGGACCATGGGCATAGACCTTTTGATCTGCGACGGCATTACCTCCGTGGAAAATGGATATTTCCATTCCGACGGCTATACCGCTGTGGGAATGGAGTCCGGTGTGCTCGACGTCCAAAGCGGCTATTTTGAGGGTGAGATGTTCGGCCTCTACGCGGACAACCGCTTTTCCTACGGCGGAGAGATGATCGTTAATATCGGTGAGGGCTCGTTCTCCGGAAGAACGCAGGTGGGCGCGGCGTTTTTCTGCGATCCGGAAAAGGACACCCGCGTGACCGTGAACGACGGTGTGTTCATCGGCGCCGAGGCGGGACTTTATATGAACAACGTCGGCCACACCGCGGTTATCAACGGCGGCCAGTTCTCCTGTGACGGAGACGGGGGTCTTGGAGGCATCGTGTCCTACCTGGGCGAGTCCGAGGGCACCAGCGTTGACGTTATAGGAATGCACGTGGGCGAGCTTCTGGGCGAGGGCTGTTATCTTGAGCCCTCCGGAACGGACGTTTACGTTGAACAGGGCGGAACGGTAAACTATTTTTACGACCGCACCGGAAGTATGGTTTACGTTTTTGCCGAAGAGATCGACTACGACAGCTTTGAGTGGGTTGTAAAAGAGGTGAGCTCCATTGAGTTTGAGCCTCTTGAGCTCTCAGCCGACGGGGACTGGTATCCCCAGTGCGAGGCATACGCCCTTGAGCACGTGAGAATGAAGCTGGAAGAGCTGGGTTACTGGGAAGATGCGGCGAACGTAACCGTCGTCTACAACGGTTTCGTCTCTCCCTACGATATGGAGCCCGGCGAGATGGGTGAGTTCAGCTTTTTCGTGGATTTCGGAAACGGATATATGTCGGACTATATGTGCTTTGACGTGTGGGTCTCCCAGCGTGAACCCGCAGAAACCGTACCTCCGGAGTGGAGCGGACCTGAGACCGGTGACGACCTTATTATCACCGATCCCCCCGGATGGAACGAGTGGGAGCCCGAAAACCCCATCCACGGGGGAGCAGACGGCTTTGACGGCAGCTTTTCATCCCTTCTGCCTCAGTGGCTTCTCGATATGAACTGGATCAGCGTCTTGACCTGGGT
This sequence comes from Oscillospiraceae bacterium, assembly GCA_015067715.1. Taxonomy (GTDB): domain Bacteria; phylum Bacillota; class Clostridia; order Oscillospirales; family QAMX01; genus SIG499. The sequence continues at coordinate 42,002 of SVLY01000012.1, forward strand.
GGGAGTTATCCTTACTATGCTGGTGCTGGGGCTTTTGAACCTTGTTTTGCTGGGGGCGATAATTACCGTCATCGTTCTGAAAGTGAGAAAAAACAGAAAATAAAGCTTAACCGAGCCGTTCTGCCCCCGTGACGGGCAGAACGGCTTTTTTGTTCCCGTCCGGAAAGATAATAACACAAAACGGTTGACAAAGCAAGGGAAACTGTGATAACATTTGTGTGTAAAATAAAAAGTTTTCAACAGAGGGAGAGAGATATGAAAAAGCTGGTTTTGTTGGCAACCTGCCTTCTCGCGGCACTGGCACTGACCGCCTGCGGAGGGCTTCTGCCGGACTTTTTGGAGACCGCCGCCCAAACGACGGAACAGACGACCGCCGCTCCGCAGACCTCCGCAACCACGGTTGCCACCGCGGAGACTTCACCTGCGCTCACCGCAGAGGAGCTTTTTGAAAAAGCCCGTGCCGCGTCCGACGCTTTTGAGGCAGAATGCTACAGCGTTGAGCTCAGCCGCACCACAGTTGCCGGCAACGATACCTACACCGAACTCTGGAGCTACAGGGTGGACCTTATCCCGGGGGAAGAGCCCGTATATTCCGCTTTTGGAACATTTGAAACGGAAAATCTTACCGTCGATTTCACCGAAGACTACCGCGACGGAAAGTTTTTTACCGTGTATGAAGATCTTGCATATCTTGCCCAGGCCGAAGTTGATGAAATGGAGGAGTATATTTTTCCCCGGGTGCTGTTCACTCCTGAGCTTTACGACGAAATGAGCCTTTCCGGGGAAAACAGGATCGTCTTTGCCTCTCCGGAAAAGGCGGAAGCCTGGCTGGGTGGAGAAGGTGTTGAGCTTATCTCCGCCGGAGGCGAGGCGGAGCTTTCCGACGGGATCGTCTCTGTTTGCAATTATACTGCGGAATACGCCCTGGCAGGGGTGAACGTGACCGTTGAGGTCAAAACGGAATACCTCGGCGGTGCAGAGCTTGCCCAAGCCCCGGAAATTCCGGCGGACGTTGTTACTGTAAGCGATCCTGCCGTGCCCCAGCTCATGTTCAGCGCCTATTTCAAGGCCCGTGAGGCAACGGATATGGTCATCTCCACCATAGACCAGACTCTCAGTGCCGCCGGAGGCGTTTACTACAGCGTCAGCAATAACGGCGTTTCCGCCGACGTGGACGGGGACTATCAGGGAAGGCTGGAATACGAGAGCTATATCAAGGACTATTCCACCGGGGAAGAGTCCGAATATTCGGAAAAGATCGAGTTTGCCGGGGGAGACCTGTCCGTCTATTCAGATGACGAGCTTGTAAACCGCTACGGCAATTACGAAAGAGATGATTTTAACGGGATTCTCCTTTCGGATGCCCTGGATGCATGGGGCATTCTGGATGAATTCGGAAGCATCAATGCCGAGAATATCGGCGGGATCATCTACCTTGAGTTTACCGGCTCCGAAGACCTTGCCCCGGAGCTGAGCGGCAGTATTCAGTACGACCTGTTCGGCGATTTTAACGTGCTGGACGGTATCTCCACGGACTACCGCACGGAAGAGCTCGTGGGCTACATGGGCATAAACGCCGCATCCGGCCTGCTCACCGGACTTGGTTACGAGTTTGAGGGCATTCACGTTATCGACGGGGAAGAGTGGAGCCTTATTCAGCTCAGCTCCACCTCCGTCACCCAGGGCACACGGGACGCTTACACCGAGCTCACCGAGGAGCTCCCCGAGGTCACCGATGCCCGGACTCCCACGCCTCTGTTCTATAAGGTCACCGGCGAAAACGGTCAGCAGATGTGGCTTTTCGGCACCATTCACGTGGGTGACGGCCGTACCGCCGTTCTGCCCGACGGGATCTACGCCGCCCTGGACTCTTCCTCCGCCCTTGCGGTGGAGTTCGACAGCGAGGCCTACGAAGAGGAGCTTGACAACAGCGAGGAGGCAATGGATGCCCTCTCGGAGCTCTATTTCTATGAGGACGGAAGCTTTACAAAGGACCACGTGGAGGATGAGGAGCTTTTCGAGTACGCCCAAAAGCTTGTCCGCGCATCGGGCTCTGTGAACATGAACACGGAATATTTCCGGGTGTGGACCTGGAAATCTATGATAGAGAGCCTTTTCGAGGATCAGAGCTATTCCCTCAGCCCGGAGCGCGGCGTTGACAATATGCTGATGAAGCACGCCCGTGAAAATGGTATAGAGATTCTTGACGTTGAGTCCGGCCAGGAGCAGATGGCCATGATCGCCGGATATTCCGACAGACTTCAGGAGCTTCTGCTGGCCGAGGCCGTCTCGGCGGACACCGCCTCCACGGGAGCGGGAATGGAAGAGCTTTTTGACCTCTGGTGCTCCGGAGACGAGGAAGCTCTGAGAGATTTCATCGTGGACGACGAAGAGGATCTTGCTGAGATGACCGAAGAGGAGCTTGTCCTCTACGAAGAGTACAAAAAGGCCATGGAGACCGACAGAAACGCCGGAATGCACGACGTGGCCGTTGGATATCTTGAGAGCGGAGAGACCGTTTTCTATGCGGTGGGTCTTGCCCATCTGCTGGCAGAGGACGGACTTGTGAACACCCTCCGGGCTTCGGGCTACACCGTTGAGCTCGTTGTGTTTGAGTGAGCTTTTTCCGGAGAAAAAAGAGAGAACAGGGCGGCAAATTATATTCCGCTCTGCTCTCTTTTTTGTTTTTAGTCTGTGTAGAGGGTGTAGTATTTGTCGTAGATGACCATGCCCGGTTTGCCGCCGGGCATTTTTTTGAGGAAGCGGACCATGGTGTAGTCCACGGCAATGTGACCCGCACCTGCGACGGAGGAGTTTGCCGCTGCGATGGCGGCGGCCTCTTCAAAGGCAGAGTCCGGGGGCTCCTGACCGTTGCAAAGGAGAATGCAATGGCTTCCGGGGGCGTTTTTAACGTGGAACCACCAGTCGTTTTTCGCGGCGGTCTTAAAGGTGAGCTCCTCGTTCTGCCGCGAGGTGCGTCCGCAGAGAACGGTCATGCCGCAGGAGATGCGGAATTCCTTTGGGGGAAGGGGACGGGACTTTTTTCTGTCCGCACCCTTTTGGGCACGTATAACACCGTCCTGGGCAAGCTCGGCCTTGATGACCGGAAGGGTCCTGGCGTCTGCGGCGGATATCTGGTACAGTACAGAGGAGAGGTATTCAAGCTCCTTCTCTCCGTCGGAGATAAGCCCCTCAAGGTGGGTCTTTGCAGATTTAAGCCTGCGGTATTCGGCGTAGTATTTCTGGGCGTTGCGCTGGGGATTAAGCTTGGGGTCAAGAGCTATCTCAACCTCGCCGCCCTCGGCGCTGTAGAGGTCGGGAAGTGTCACGGAGGACACGCCCCGGGGCACCTGGGAGAGAAACGCGTTTAAAATATCGCCCTTTTCACGGAAACGCTCGCGCTCCAGCGTGGCCGCAAGCTCCGTGCGCTGGAGAGCCAGCTTGCGCTCCAGACGGGACATTGCGGTCTTGACGGGCTTTGAAAGCTCGCTTACGGCAGAGGCCAGAGCCGCATCCCCTCCGGAAGAGGAATTGCAGAAGTCAAGCAGGGCGGAAAGCTCGGTAAAACTGTGGGCGGTGTAGAGCTCGCCGTACTGCCCAAGCGGCATAAAGGAGTAGCCCGTCACCTTTCCGGCGGCGTCTGTGAGAGCCGTGGGACGGGGTGCGGCGTGGAGCGCGGCGTAAACGTTGGCGGCAAAGGCGGCAAGCTCGTCCTCGCTTCTGCGGTCGAGAGGCTCGTCCGGAAGGCTGTGGGCAAGCTCACGGGCAACCAGAGGGGAGATGCCCCAGAAAACGTCCAGAAGCCTGTCTGCCGGGGGCTTGGGGGAGCTGCGGCAGAGGTTTGAAATATCCTCCTCTGTGGCGCTGAGAACGTCCGTCTTGCCCTCGGGAGGGAGGGGAGGACGGTAGATAAGACCCGGGAGCATGGGTCGGTTGGACTGTCTGTCCTCAATGTTCACTCTGCGGACGCAGTCGGTAATGCGCATTTCCCCGTCGGTGAGGAGTACGTTGGGGATCCTGCCGGCCAGCTCGAAAATGATATGTCTTACGCAGGGGTCGCCGAAATCGTCGTAGGCGGAAAGGGCAATATCCACCATTCGCTCAGCTCCGGGCTGGGTGACAGAGACCACCCTCGCGCCCGCAAGGAGCTTTCGCGCCAGCATGCACAGCATCGGGGGCACGTCGGGATTGTCCCTTTTGGTCTCGGTGAAGTGTATTCTTGCGCTTCCGGGGCGGGCGGAGAGAAGCAGAGTTCTGCGGCCGCCGCTGTTTGTGCGGAACTGAAGCCGGAGCTCAGAGGAGTCCGGCTGGTTTATTTTGTCGAGTCTTGAGCCCGTGAGCTCGTCAGAGAGCTCCCGGGTGAGATGGGAGAGAAAAACGCCGTCTATGGGCATGGGTCATCGCCCCTTGTCAGAGGTTATTTTGTATTTCGCTGAGAGCAGAAAGGTCTTCCCGGAGAAGAGCTATGCGCCCGCCGTCCGGCACGCCGGCAGAGAGAGCGCCCCGGAGGGACTTGTTCACCGAGGCTGTCTTTTCGGCAAGATATCTTTGGTAAAGCCCGGGGTCAACGCCCTCGGGGGAGCCGAAGCGCACGAAGGGCCAACCGGCTTTGGGGGCGGAGCGGGAGATGCGGAGCACCTCGTAAAGCCTGCCGCTGTCGGCAACGAGGCTCCATGCCTCGATGCCCCAGCCGTTGTGACAGAGCCAGCTCCGGAGATTTTCGGTTTTGGACATGGGCTGGAGAACGAAAACCGGAGTTTCGCTTTCGTCTGCGGCCAGAAGGGATGCAATCGTGTCACCGCCCATTCCGGCGATCACGGCAACGTCCGCCTCTCCGGGGGAGAGCACCTGCATTCCGTTGCCAAGGCGAAAAACGGCGTAAGCCTCGAGCCCCGTGCCGGAAAAATTGCGCTTTGCGCTTTCCAGGGGGGAGCGGTTAATGTCGGCGCAGACAGCCCGGCGGATCTTTTTTGAATTAAGCAGATAAAGAGGTAAAAAGCCGTGGTCGGTGCCGATGTCGGCAAGCGTATCGCATACCGGCACAAGCTCCGCCACGGCGTTCAGCCTCGCAGAGAGGTTTTGGAGCATCTCAGTTCTTGTTGGCGAGATACTCGTTCATGGCCTTGATAAGCTCGTCACAGTTGGTGCCGTGAACGGCGCAGGCCTGCTCCAGGCTTTCGCCTCTGGAGGCGGGGCAGCCCAGACAATGCATGCCGATGGCAAAAAGGAACTGGGCCAGCTCGATATCGTAATCGAGGGCTTCGCCGATGAGAGTGTCCTTGGTTATGATCATATTTATCACCTGCTGTATAAATTTCTATGATAAAGTATATCACGGGATGAAAGAAATATCAATGGCGATTATTACATATATTTTTCTGCTGAAAGAATTCTTTTGAACTTCTTGACAAAAACCCCATATATACTGTAGAATATAATCAGCATGATCCCTTTAATTTGAAAGGAGATTTACCGTGGAAAAATATATTCTCAGAATGGACAACGCCGCTCTTCGCTGGGACAATGCCACCCCCATCGGAAACGGCAGAATGGGCGCAATGATATACGGCGGAGTGTGCCAGGAGCGCATCTCTCTTAACGAGGACTCCATCTGGGCCGGCGGCGAGGTGGACACTGCCGCTCCCGCTCTCAGAGACGTTATCGACAGAGTCCGTACCATGTTTTTGGAAAACAAGCCCTACGAGGCAAGCGAGCTTTTGGGCGAGCTTTTGGGCGAGGAATTTTTCACCTGCATCAAGTCCTACGAGGCCGCCGGAGAGATACTTATCTCCACAGACACCGCCGAGGCGGAAAACTATGAGCGCACCCTTGACCTGAACTCCGGCATTGCACGGGTGAACTACACCTGCGGCGGAAAGAAATTCTCCCGTGAGTATTTCGCATCCTACCCCGCGGGGCTCATCTGCTTTAAGCTCTCCGGCGAGAGAGCCTTCAACGCCGAGCTCACCTTTAAGCGCGAGAACCTCCTGCTTACCAGTATCGATCCCGACGGCTTTACCGAGTGCGGCAGAACAGCCTTCGGCAGAAACGAATTCGTCGTCAAGGTGCGCATCGAGACTGACGGCGAGCTTGACACCGTCGTCCGCGGTGACGCTCCCATAAGCACCGTTCGCAACGCCACCGATATAAAGTGCTACGTTGCCATTGCCACACAGTACCGCCACGGCACTCCCGATGCCACCTTTACCGCTGTGAGAGAGAATATCGCCCGTGCCGACGTGGGCTACGACGCTCTCAAAGCAGAGCACCTTGCAGATTTTGAAGAGATCGCCAACCGCTCCACCCTCAGCTTTGAGGGCGCTTCCTGCGAGAATATGACTGTTGCCGACAGACTTGACCGACTTAAGACCGACGAGAACGCAGAAGACAACCACCTTATCGGTCTGTACTGGCAGTTTGGCAAATATCTTCTCATCTCCTCCAGCCGTCCCGGCTCTCTGCCTGCGAACCTTCAGGGCGTTTGGGCGGACGGTCTGCAGAGCCCCTGGAACGCCGACTACCACACCAATATCAACCTCCAGATGAACTACTGGCAGGCTGAAGAGGCAAATATCTCCGAGTGCACCCTGCCCCTGTTCGACTATATGAACAACAACCTGCTGGAGTCCGGCAAAAAGGTCGCCGCCACCAACTATCACGTCCGCGGCACCGTTGCCCACCACGTCAGCGATATTTATAAGTTCTCCTCCGTTGCCGACGGCTTCTGCGGCTTCTGGCCCATGGGCGCCGCGTGGCTTTGCTACCATATGTGGGAGCACTGGCTCTACACCGGCGACAGGGATTTTTTGAAGAACGTCGCCTACGAGTACATTGCCGAAAGCGCCAGATTCTTCCTTGACTATATGTTTGAGGACGATCAGGGGCGTCTGCTCACAGGCCCCACCACCTCTCCCGAAAACAGCTACTACGTTGAAGTAAACGGCGAGAAAAAGGTGATCACCCTCACGGTCTCGCCCACAATGGACATCGAAATGGTTGGCGGACTCTTTGAGTTCTACATTGAAATGGAAAAGCTTCTGGGTATCAACCCCGAACAGATGGCAGAGGCCGAGATCGCCATCAAGAAGATGCCCCCCCTGCAGATCGGCCGCTACGGTCAGCTTCAGGAGTGGCTCTGGGACTTCGAGGAGTACGAGCCCGGCCACCGTCACGTTTCCCACGCCTTCGGCCTCTATCCCGGCTGGAGCATCAACCGCAGCACTCCCGAGTTCTACAAGGCGCTGCGTGTCTCTCTGGACAGACGTCTTGCCACCGGCGGCGGTCACACCGGCTGGAGCAGAGCATGGCTCATCAACCTCTTTGCCCGCTTCCGCGACGGAGCTGCAACCTACGAGAACATTCGCGCTCTGCTTTCAAAATCCACCCTTCCCAACCTGTTTGACAACCATCCCCCCTTCCAGATCGACGGTAACTTTGGCGGCGGCGCGGGCATCGGCGAGATGCTCATGCAGAGCCACGAGGGCTGCATAGACCTGCTTCCCGCGCTTTCCGAAAAGCTGGGCTCCGGACGCTTTACCGGCTTCCGCGCCAGAGGCGGCGTTGTTGTTGACGCGGAGTGGAAGAACGGCAGGATCGTCTCCTTTGCACTCTGTGCCGACCGGGACGGCAAGGTGCTGGTTGAGCTTCCTTCGGCAAACGGAACTCCCGTGCTTTCCGGCGGAGAAGCGGAAATTGAAAACGGACTCATCGCCGTATGCCTTAAGGCGGGCGAAAAGGTCTGCTTTACCGTGGCCTGAGTGCTTCCGGCAAAAAAGAATTGAAAAAAAGCTTTGCAGGTATGAAAAAAATACTTGCAAAGCTTTTTCATTTGTGATAAAATATGTAAGGTTATCCGTAAATCTCACACGCGCTACCGGGGGCGGACGTGCCGGGTTAGTCCGGTCCGTTTTTCCGGGTTTGAAACGCGTGGCGGAAACAACAAAATCAGGAGGAAACAAAATGTCAGTAGTATCCATGAAGAGCCTCTTGGAGGCCGGTGTCCATTTCGGACATCACACCCGCCGTTGGAACCCGAAGATGGCCAAGTACATCTTCACCGAGCGTAACGGCATCTACATCATCGACCTGCAGAAGACCGTTAAGAAGCTGGACGAGGCTTATATGTTCGTCCGCGATCTGGCTGCCCAGGGCGGCACCCTTCTTTTCGTCGGCACCAAGAAGCAGGCCCAGGACGCCATCAAGGTCGAGGCAGAGCGTTGCGGCATGTACTATGTCAACGCCCGTTGGCTCGGCGGCATGATGACCAACTACAAGACCATTCAGCAGAGAATCATCAGACTTGAGCAGCTCCACAAGATGGAAGCTGACGGCACCTTTGATATGCTCCCCAAGAAGGAAGTTATCAAGCTCCGCGGCGACATTGAAAAGCTCGAGAAGTACCTTGGCGGCATCAAGGAAATGAAGAAGCTCCCCGCAGCTATCTTTGTTGTTGACCCCCGCAAGGAAAAGATCGCCATCGCCGAAGCCCGCAAGCTGGGCATCCCCGTTGTGGCCATCGTCGACACCAACTGTGATCCCGACGAGATCGACTACGTCATCCCCGGCAACGACGACGCTATCCGCGCCATCAAGCTCATCAGCCAGACCATGGCCGACGCCATCATCGAAGGCAAGCAGGGCATGGACGGCGAAGAGACCTCTGAAGAGGCCGCTGCCGAAGAGTCCGAAGAGAAGTAATTTCGATTTTATCTGATATAATCACAGGAGGAAACCCAAATGGCTAACATCACCGCTGCTGCTATCAAAGAGCTCAGAGAAAAGACCAACGTCGGCATGATGGAGTGCAAGAAGGCACTCACCGAGGCCGACGGTGATATGGAAAAGGCAATCGTCATCCTCCGCGAAAGAGGCATGGCTGTTGCCGCTAAGAAGGCCGGCAGAATTGCCGCCGAGGGTCTCGTTTGGCCCATGATCGCCGCTGACGGCACCGCAGTTATCATCGAAGTCAACTGCGAGACCGACTTTGCCGCCAAGAGCGATAACTTTGGCAACTTCGTCAAGGGTCTTGCCGAGATCGTCGCCGCTAAGAACCCCGCCGACGTTGACGCCCTTATGGAGCTTGAGTATGCCGACGGCATCACCGTCGCCGCCGAGCTTCTCAGCAAGGTTCAGACCATCGGCGAGAACATCAAGATCCGCCGCTTCTTCCGCTTCGCTCCCGAGGCCGGTGTTGTCTCCGTTATGTACAACCACCACCTGGCCGGCAAGATCGGCGTTATCGTCCGTCTGGCTGTCAGCGAGGGTCTTGAGTCCAACGAAGAAGTCCTCACCTTCGGTAAGAACGTCTGCATGAACGTTGCCGCTTACAACCCGAGTACCTCAACCGTGACGCCGTTCCCGCTGAGAGACTTGAAGCCGAGAAGGAGATCCTCAAGGCTCAGGTCGTCAACGAGGGCAAGCCCGAAAAGATCGCTGAAAAGATCGTTGCCGGCCGTCTCGGCAAGTTCTACGAGCAGGTCTGCTGCGTCGACCAGGGCTACATCCTTGACATGACCAAGTCCGTTGGCCAGGTCGCCAAGGAAGTTTCCAAGGAAGTCGGCGGCTCCGTCGAAGTCTGCGGCTATCTCCGCGTTGAGTGCGGCGAAGGCCTTGAAAAGAAGGTCGACGACTTCGCAGAAGAAGTCGCCCGTATGTCCGGCAAATAAGCAAGACAAAAACACGTACAATAAAACCCTTCGGAGGAAACTCCGAAGGGTTTTTTGTTGCGATGAAACGTGGGAGAGATTAAGGTTTTTATCCGTAGCGGTTGGTATGGGGTGACGGGATGATACGCCAGACGGGCGAACGCAGTTCGCCCCTACGGCGCGCGGTCTACCTGTTTGTCCGTAGGGACGCCCCTCCCGGGGCGTCCGAAAAAGGTTGCCTTTGGTAAGATGTTGCCGGGAAAAGCATCCGGGATGATACGGTTTTTAAATTATTTTAGCGAGCTCATATAGTTCGTTAATTGCGGCTAAGGCTTCATCCACTTCCGGGATATGCTCATCGAATTTGTTTTCGAACCATATCGGAGTTACCACAATTCGAACAGATGCTGACAAACCGGTTTGAATTACCGCCATTCGTTCAGAAAGGAGATACTTGACTTTTGAGTATAGATTTTTGGCGGTGGTATGTCCGAATTGAAGGTCGCAATATCCTTTGTTTGCCTTGAAAATTATTTTAGCATCGTTTTGTAATGTTTGATATCCAGGCCACCAGGCAATTGATCCGGTTGGGAGGGCAGGGTAGATTTCTTTTTGATATGCATACATTGCTTTACAAAAGCATTCAACTGCTGGATTGGCTTCGTGTTGGTATCCATTTTTGCTTTCTGATAGAGCTCTGTCAACCAATGCTAATTTGTATTTTGAGCGTAAATCTGTTTTTGTCAGGAAATAGTTTCGAAGTTGTTCATAGCTTATTTGATGCTGGTATTTTTGTGCTTCTTTATTCGCTTTGAGGTATTTGTTTGGTGCAACTATAATTACGGAGAAGGTGTCATACATTCCGGATGCTATGTCTTTTTGCGCTCTAAAGGTGTACCTGATATACTGATCCTGCATGGCCGTTGCATTGATTTTATCTTCAATATGTAATGCATGTCGCTTGTTATCGATATTCAACACAAACACAATATCGGATTCGCCTAAATCCGTTTCTGTTTTTGAATGAAAAATTTCTTCGATAACGTATTGCTCATGTATACCGATTGGCTCTAAAAAAATCTTTGCAAATTCTTTATCCGATATAAACTCCTCTATAATAAGGAGATCTATATCTCTTTCGCGAGTTGTTTCAAGTCTGATTTGCATGTGTTACCTCAATGGCTTAATGAATATGAAAAAATGTTCGTAGGAGCGGAGATGGAATCCGCCCTTATTCAAAGGGGAGAGTTTACAAATCTCAGACAAGTAGGGACGCCCCTCCCGGGGCGTCCGAAAAAGGTTGCCTTTGGTAAGATGTTGCCGGGAAAAGTATACGGGATTATAGCCGGGAGTCCTCAGCAAGAAGATATGGAATCTGCTCCTGCTTGTTTATTTCTCTCAGCACGTATCGGGCAAATGCCTTTGACGGGAAATCGTCCGGCGTCTCCGGGGAAAGGCCGGAGTAGGTTTTAAGGGCGTATCTCACCTGGGGACGGAATTCTTCCGGCAGGGCGTTCTGTGCCCAGCGGCCGCCGTCTGCTTTTGACATTACTCTGCCCGTGCGGAGATACCCCAGTACACGGCAGAGGTTCAGCGTGAAATAGACGGGGTCGCGGGATATCTCTTCCTCTGCGTTTTCAACGTCGAAGAGAATGCTGTTAATGTAGTCCTCCCGGGGCACGGGAGAGAACACGTCCTTCACGGCGGGCCCTAAAAGGGGATAGCCCACGGCGTTCATAACGGTGATATGTGCTCCGAGATCCGGGTCGAAGCCGTGCATCTCCCGGCAGAAGCCCTCTGTGTCGGCTGTGGCGGCAGAACGGTAGGCGGCGGAGTAGTGGAGCAGAAAGGGACAGGGGTGGACAAAGCTTTTGCAGGCCGAAAGGGAGAGAACGTGCATCTCCAGCCCCTTTGCCGGGGCAAGGTCTTCGGCGGCGAGGGTCTTTTTTATTATGCTCACCTTTTGCTCCAGCGTTGGCTCTGAAGAGACCACGGCGATATAGTCAAGGTCGCTCCTTGCCGGGTCGTAGCATCCGAAGGCCGCAGAGCCGTGAACGTAAATTCCAACGAGGCTTTCTTTCAGAACTTCGGTAAAGCTCTCCGTGACAGCCCGGAGAAGTTTTTCGTCCGGTGAGGCCATTTTTATTCTTCCTCTGCGGAGGAGAAGATCCAGGCGGTGTGGCATTCGTCTATAACGGAATAGAGCTCGGCGTGAAGGCCCTCGGCTGTGGAGGCGAGGCTGTGAAGGTCGGCGTAGCTACGGCCGTCGGAGGAGCTGAGCTTTGCAATGAAGCGGTCGGAAAGCTCGTTGCAGGTGAGAACGATGGCTTCGGTGTTGAGAGTGCGGGCAGTGTCGTTTTCGTCGTAATCCGTGTAATAGGCGTCCATGAGCTCCCTGTAGCTTCCGCTGAGCTCTGCCGTGCGGCAGAGGTGGAACAGGGTGAAGGCCTTTTCAAAGCTGTCCCCATAGGTCTGATCCATGGGGGTGAGGGTGTGGAAATTTTTTTCCACAGTTTCGTCGGCGCTTTGAGCCGCCAAAAGGAGGGGCGCGATATCCCCCGTGGAGAGATATTCCGTATATGCGGCTTCAAGACCGGCAAGGTCACGCTCTGCCGCAAGGGTGATACCGTGGTTGCGGTGGGCGGTTATGCCGCAGAAGATGGCAACGGATGCAATGGCAAGACCCAGTCCGCCAAAGATGACCGCCGGGCGCAGAGGCTTGTCCGCATAGTCCCGGGCGTGGAGTATGGCGGAGGTGACGGAAAAGAACAGAAGAAAGGCGGCAATCAGCACCAGAACGTACCGGTTGCCCGGGGAGAACAGGTTGCCAAAAAACTCCCACAGCCCATCAGCTTTTGCCGCGGCGGCCTTTGCGGGGTACCATATCAGCAGAAATGCCGGGGCGACCATGGCGGTGATCATGTATTTAAGCTTTACAAAGCACACGTGCTGTTGAACTGCCGCCGCAACAGCCGCCAGGGCGCAGACGATGTAGGCGATATATTCCGTGGTGGGGTAGAGGCGGAACACAACGAAGGCCGCCAGAAGCTCGATTGCCGGGGCGGCAAAATTCCGCAGGAACCGCTTTACGTTGTGGGGGGTGAAGCCGTCAAGAGCCTCGGCAGACTGAAAGTATTTCAGCCTGTAGTTCATGGCGGTGAGCCGCCAGGAGGGCATTTCCTTAACGGCGGCAACGTCCGTCTTGTCCCCGAAGCGTTCGCGAAGATCCTTTTCTATTTCTATGTCTATCCATCTGTCGTCCGAGTGCCGCCGGATCTCACGGAGGACTCGTTTGATATAAAGCTGTCTCTTGTCATATCTTGCCATGGAGAACCTCCGAAAAATCTGTTTATCAATATAATAACACAAAAAGAACCAGTAGTCAAATCTTTTGGTTTATGGTATAATATACTATGTATACTCATGCGGTGTTTTGGCCGCCGTGTAACCGGGGAGATAATACTTTGAACAGAGACATAAGCGCAAACCAGCTTGGGGGCGAGAAGATCGCCCGCCAGTATGAATATATGGCCCGTGTCCGGGATTTCGTAACCGCCTCCGGCGAGACTAAGCTCTGCTACGTTGAGACCTACGGCTGTCAGCAGAACGAGGCCGACAGTGAGCATTTCCGGGGAATGGCTCTTGAGATGGGCTACGGCATTGCAGACAGCCCGGAAAAGGCTTCGCTGATCATCTTTAACACCTGCGCTGTGAGAGAGCACGCCGAGCAGAGGGTTTTTGGCAACATCGGCGCACTTTTGAAATACAAGCGCCGGGATCCCTCGATTATAATCGCTCTTGCGGGCTGTATGGCCGGAGAGCCCCACGTTGTCCAGCGCATTAAAAAGAGTTTTCCCTACGTTTCCATCGTTTCCGACTCAAGGTGCCTCTGGCGCTTCCCGGAGACTCTCTTCAACGTGCTGGTAAACGGCAAGCGTGAGTTTGCCACAGAAGGGGCGGACGTTATCGCAGAGGGGCTTCCCGTTCACAAAAACCGGGATATTAAGGGCTGGCTTCCCATTATGTACGGCTGTGACAATTTCTGCAGCTATTGCATCGTCCCCCACGTTCGGGGACGTGAGCGTTCACGAAGCCCCGAGACCGTAAAAGAGCAGTTCATCTCAATGGTGAACGCGGGCTTTAAGGACATAACCCTTCTGGGGCAGAACGTCAACTCCTACGGAAAAAATGCCAGAGAGCATTTCGAAACGGATTTTCCAAAGCTTTTGCGTGAGCTTGACAAGGTCGAGGGCGACCACGTTATCCGCTTTATGACCAGCCACCCCAAGGACGCCGGGCTTGAGCTTTTCGACGCCATGCGGGACTGCAAGCACGTTGCCCCCCATCTTCACCTGCCCTTCCAGTCCGGAAGCGAGCGCATTCTCAAGGCCATGAACCGGGGCTACACTCCGGAAAAATATCTGGGACTTATCCGGGCTGTCCGGGAGAGAATACCGGATATCGTCCTCACCGGCGACGTTATCGTGGGTTTCCCCGGAGAGACCGAGGAGGATTTCGAGGCCACCCTTGCCCTTGTGGAAAAGGTGCGCTACGACGCCCTGTTCACCTTCATCTATTCCCCCAGAAAGGGCACCCGCGCCGCAGAAATGCCCCAAAACACTCCCCCGGAGGAGATAAACCGCCGCTTTGACAGGCTTGTTGCCCTTCAGAACAGCATTTCCGCAGAAAAACACGCCGCCTACGAGGGTCGCACGGTGAGGGTCCTGGTGGACGGAAAGGCAGAAAACAAGCCCGAGGGCTGGCTGTCCTCCCGTACGCCGGGAGGAAGACTCGTGGTCTTCCCGGGAGAAGAAGGACTTATCGGAAGCTTTACCGAGGTTAAAATAACGGGACACACTACCTGGTCCCTTGTGGGTGAAAAAGCCTGAGACAGGCTGTTATTTTCACAGGTTTTCAGAGAATAAACAGGAGATACACATGACAGACGCACCTCTTACGCCAATGATGGAGCAATACCGCGCCATAAAAAAAGAAAACAGCGATGCATTTCTGTTTTACCGTCTCGGTGACTTTTATGAAATGTTTTTTGAGG
>SVLY01000088.1 GCA_015067715.1 Oscillospiraceae bacterium
CAAGGGTGCCGGATTTATCTCTCATAAGTTGCTGAATTCGGCTATGACACTTGACTTTGCATACACTTTGTATTTGATGCTGCTTGATGATCCGACAATCTCGAATGCACAGATCAAGCGTTATGTTCAAAAGTGGTTTGTTATGTCCACACTTACATCCCGTTACATAGGTTCTCCCGAAACCGTAATGGATAGAGATATGAGAAGTATTGCTGAAAAGGGCTTCTTGAACTTCCTTGCAGATGTAGAAGCATCTTCACTTTCGGATTCCTTCTGGACAGTAACTCTTCCTCAGAACTTAGAAACATCTTCTGTGAATAGTCCTGCTTTTAATACCTTTATTGCGGCACAAATCAATCTTAACTGTAATTCAATGCTTATGAATGGCACCAAGGTTGCTGACCTTGTTACCATTTCCGGTGATGTTCATCACATTTTCCCACGCGCATATCTCAAGAATCATGGTGTAACTAACAAGACTAAATACAACCAGGTTGCAAACTACATTTATCTTGACACACAGGTTAATAAAGCTATCAGTGATGATGCACCCACAACGTATTTCACCAAAGCAAAACAACAGTGTGAAACCAAACAAATTGAATTGGGTAATATTTCGGACGCTTCGCTTCTTGCTACCAACCTTACCGAAAACTGCATTCCGAACAGCATTGACCAGATGGATGTATCTTCCTACGATGATTTTCTTCGTGAGCGTCGCAAGATGATGGCAGCATTAATTGAGAAATACTATAAGGGGTTATAAGGACTATATAACTCTAAGGGTACAAATTTATGAAAAAAATAGAATCTCCTAACTGTCAAATTTGGCAGTTAGGTTGTTCTTATATGATTGCAAATACGCCATTTTTGCGAAAACCCTCAAAGTGCTGAAAAGCCAGTCATGCCAACGGGTTCAGCCTCTCTGAAACGCTGGTTGTTCTTTGACAGTCGTGGCATCTGCTGCCATGTCTTCGGAGAGGTCGGTGATGGGGTCGCCTTTTGAGGCAAAGCAGGTTGCGTCGAAGGGTACTCCGGCGGCGTTGACGGGGTAGATGCCGACACCGTGATCCACGAAATAGGCGTCGAACCCGCCGCGCTTTATCTCGTCGACCGTGAGGTCGCGGGTGAGCTGGTGGACGATGGAGGCCACCATTTCGCTGTGCCCAAGCTCTTCCGTGCCAATGTCGGTCAGAATGGCTTTCACCTTGTCGTAGGGCATGGAATAGCGCTGGGAAAGATATCTGTTTGCGGCGCCCAGTTCGCCGTCCGGGCCGCCGAGCTGGGTTATGATCACCCGGGCAAAGGCGGGGTTGGTGTTGGCGATCTTAACGGGATGGGGCAGCATTTTGTCGTAGGTCCACATTTAAGCATCCACCTCCCAGGGCCAGGGGCCTTCAACCCATTTCCATGAGTCGTAGACCTGGGGAGTTTGTGCGGTAAGGGGACCGAACTGGGCCTGATACCGGTCGGTCAGAGCCGCAAGCTGAGCCCGGCGCTCGGCATTATAGCGCAGGGCGGCTTTGTTTTGCGGGTGTGTGTCGAGAAAGAGTGCGGAATCGTCGGCGGCAAAGCGCTGGGCGCGGATCTCGCACAGAAGCTTGTTTCGTTCGTTCATTTATCGTCCTCCGTGCCTAAAAAAGGCTTGTCGAGGGAGGGGAATATGGTTCCGCGGCACAGGGCGGTGTTTTCGTCGTAGGGTGCCTCCCATTGCTGTATGGGCACGTAGCTCATGGCAAGGGCCATGCCGGAATAGCTTGCTCCGGCGGTCTCTCTGGTTTCCAAGGATCAATTTCTCCCTTTGTTCTCTTTTTGACGGGCACGGTGCAATGCTCTTGCCCGTCCATTTTCAGAGTATGTTTTTATTGGGAAATTTGTTACTTGACAGATTCGGCGAGCTGTGATATCATTTAAGCGTATCATGAATATGAAGGAGTGATTTTTAAGTGAGCAAATTTGTTATTTCCGGCTTTGCAGACGAGGCTGCAAAATACGTTGACCAGCAGATGGACGTACTTGACCCCATTGGCATCAGATACGTTGAGCTCCGGGGCTGCGGAGACAAAAACATTGGCAATCTCACCCGGGCAGAGGGGGAGGAGCTTGCAAAAAAGCTTTCTGACAGAGGTTATAAGGTCAGCGCCATCGGTTCCGGCGTTGGCAAGGTGAAGATCGACAGCGATATGGACGCTCACTTTGCCTTCTTTAAGAACAACCTGCTCATGGCGCAGATATTCAACGCCCCCTATATCAGAATGTTCAGCTTCTATCCCGACGCCGCCGGAACTCCCGTAAGCCGTTACCGCGACCGCATCATGTTCCAGTGGGAGAGATATATCCGCGAGGCCGATAAGGTCGGCGTTAAGCTTCTCCACGAGAACGAGGGCGGAATTTACGGTCAGTATCCCTTTGCCTGCCTCGACCTTGCCGAGACTTTGGGCATCGGCCTTATCTTTGACCCGGCAAACTTCATTCAGTCCGGTACCTACCCCTTCCCGGACGCCTTCCGCATTCTTCAGAAGCACGTGAAATATATGCACATCAAGGACTGCCGCATGAGCGACGGTCAGGTTCAGCCCTGCGGTTACGGCGACGGAAAGCTTGGGGAGATCTTCAACGAGCTTGACAAACAGGGCTTTGAAGGCTTTTTGTCCCTTGAGCCCCACCTTTCCAAGTTCGACGGCTTCGACGGACTTGAGCTTGACGGCGGTAAAAAGCAGGCGATCTTTGCCATGGCCGACTCCGGCGCAAAGACCTACAACGTTGCGGCAGAGGCTCTGTTTGCCACCCTCAGAAAAGTGGGTCTTGAGCCCTCTTTTGAGTTCTGATTTAGCTGAATTTGGCGCATTCGCCGTTCTTTTGGGCTTTTTTGTCCGGAAAAACGGCGTTATTTTTATGGGGGATAAAGTGCGTGCTCTCTTGACTTAAAGTCGCAGTAGTTGTATAATTATAGGGATAAGATGTTGAGGTACGTGCAATGGCAGTTCTTAAGGTTTTTCTTGAGCTTTTCTGGACGTTTTTTAAGATAGGACTTTTCACCTTCGGCGGCGGTTACGCCATGATACCCATGATAACCGACGAAGTCATAGCCCACGGCTGGCTGGATATGGAAACTGTGGTTGACTTTATCGCCGTTTCCGAGTCCACCCCCGGTCCCTTTGCGGCAAATATTGCCACCTTTGTGGGCAACAGGGTCGGCGCTTCTCTGGGAAATCCGGCGTGGGGCATCCTTGGGGCGGCGTGCACGACGCTGGGCGTTGTGCTTCCCTCGTATATTATCATCCTGATCGTATCCAAGTTCTTCTATTCCATTAAGGACAACAAATACGTTTCCGGAGCGCTTTCCGGCGTCCACCCTGCGGCAATGGGACTTATCGCCGCGGCGGCGGCAAGCATTTTGCTGAAGAATATTTTCCCCGGCGGCGAATATACTCTCTCCGGGTTCGATTGGATCTCCCTTGTGACAACGGCGGCACTTTTCGTGCTTTCCCGGCTGAAAATGGGCAAAAAGAAAAAGCCCGTCAGTCCGCTGATAATTATCGGCATAGGCGCGGTGGTCGGTATCGTCGTTTACGGCGTTATTCTTTAAACTGCAAATTATTTGAAAGGTGAATATATAATATGAAGATCATTGTTGACACCCCCGAAAAACTTGCCCAGCTTGCGGCACAGCGCTACGTTGAGCTTTTGAAGAACAAGCCCAATGCCGTTCTCGGCTACGCAACCGGCTCCACCCCCCTTGGCCTTTACGGCGAGCTTGCACGCCTGAACGCCGCCGGTGAGGTCTCCTTTGCCGAAGCCACCACCTTTAACCTTGACGAGTATGTCGGTCTTGAGGGCACCCACGACCAGAGCTACCGCTACTTTATGAACAAGAACCTTTTTGACAAGATCGACATCAAAAAGGAAAACACCAACGTTCCCTGCGGCATCGACATGACCAACGAAAAGGCCGCCCAGTACGACAAGGCCATTGAAGCCGCCGGCGGAATTGACCTTCAGCTTCTGGGCATCGGCCACAACGGCCACATCGGCTTCAACGAGCCCGGCACTCCCTTTGGCTCCGTCACCCACGTCGTCGACCTGACCGAGTCCACCATCAACGCCAACGCCCGTTTCTTTGAGTCCATCAACGACGTTCCCACCCAGGCTGTCTCCATGGGTATCAAGACCGTTATGAACGCCAGAAGCATTATCTTCATCGCCCTTGGCGCCGACAAGGCTGAGATCGTGAAAAAGATGATCTGCGGAGAGGTCACTCCCGAAGTTCCCGCCTCCGTTCTTCAGCTCCATCCCGACGTTGAGGTCTACATCGACCACGCCGCCGCTTCCCTTCTGTAAACTGAAAACCGACACGAGCTATTCCGCCGGCAATTTTATTGCCGGCGGAATTTGGTGATTTGATATATGACCAAAGAAAACTATTTATTACTCGAGCGCTATATGCGCTCCTGCATGGCGGACAGCGCCCACGACAGGGAACACGTTTACCGCGTGCTCTACACCGCGCTGGACATTGCAAAAACAGAAGACGGGGTGGACGGGGACGTTTTGATATGCGCCTGTTTGCTCCACGATATCGGCCGGCAGGCTCAGTTTGCAGATCCGACTCTGGACCACGCTGAGGTGGGATCGGAGATGGCCTTTGATTTTCTTCTTGAAAATGGCTTTGAAAAGTTCTTTGCCGAAAGGGTGCGTCACTGTATTTTGGCTCACAGGTTCAGACGTTCCGACCCGCCCGTGACTGTTGAGGCAAGGATCCTTTTCGATGCGGACAAGCTGGACGTTGCCGGTGCTCTTGGAATGGCGCGGTCGCTTATCTATATCGGCGCGGTGGGAGAGCCACTTTATTCTCTTGCCCCGGACGGTTCCGTTTCCGACGGAACGGGGGACACGGAGCCTTCTTTTTTTCAGGAATATAAGTTCAAGCTTGAAAACCTTTATTCAAGGTTTTATACCCGCCGGGGCTCTGAGCTGGCGCTTGAGCGGAGAGGGGCGGCGGTTGACTTTTACGAGCGTCTGTATTCCGAGGTGAATACCCCCTACGTTGCGGGAAAAGCAGAGCTTGAGACCTATCTTGAATAATGAACCGGAAAACGGGACTTCTCCTGACGGGGGCCCGTTTTTCTTATGGTTTTCTTAAGAAATGCACGGTTGAAATGGGCGGGGAGAAAAAGTATAATATAAACGTGTTAACAGATGGGAAAGGGCAGGTAAAATGGCTGAGGGATATCTTATTCTCATTGCGGACGACGAGAGCTCCATTGTGAATATAATCGAGACCGTCCTTGGACAGGCGGACTATAGGGTGATAACCGCCGCCGACGGGGAAGAGGCGTGTTTTCTTGCGGAAAAGGAGCATCCCGACCTTATTATCATGGACGTTATGATGCCCCGGTGCAACGGGATAGTGGCCACTATGCGCATACGTCAGACGAGCAACGTGCCGATCCTTATGCTCTCGGCCAAGGCAGAGGGCTCGGACAGAGTGCTGGGGCTTGAATCCGGCGCAGACGATTATCTTGTCAAGCCCTTTTACAGCCAGGAGCTTCTTGCCCGTGTGAAGGCGCTTTTGCGGCGGTACGACGACCTTGGCTCCATCCGGGAGACAAAGGCGGAGGATCAGATAAGAGTGGGAGATATAGTTCTTGATCTGGCCACAAAGCAGCTTATCTCCCGGGGTGAAACGGCAAGGCTCACCGCAACTGAGTTTAAGATACTGCAGGTGCTTATGTCCAACCCCGGCAGGGTCTATTCCGCAGAGGAGATCTACGAAAAGGTATGGAAGAGCGATGCCTTTGCCGTGGAAAATACGGTTATGGTACACATCAGCCGTATCAGAGAAAAGCTTGAGGTAAATCCCAAAAAGCCGGAGTATCTCAAGGTCGTGTGGGGGATAGGATATGTCTTTGAGGCGCCGTGAGATTTTAGCTTATTCTTTGCTTCTTATTGCCGCCGTCTGCTGGGTATTTGGCATCGCCCTTGCAAACGACGCTGACAAGACGGACGTATTAACAGGTCTGGACGTTCGGGAGACCGCCGTTGCCACCACGGAGACCTACGTTGCCGCCACGGTAGTGACAAACCCCACCGAAGAGATATCGGAATACAGCCAAACCTCCACAGTACCCGAAGACAACGGATTTGCAGGTACCAATGAGGACGGGGAGGATATCTTTTTCGTTGAGGACAGGTTTGGGCGGACAAAACGGGTGGCCGGGGTAATGCTCTGTGTCGGAACGGTCTGTATGGCGGCGGTCGCGATTGCGGTTTTTCGCCCCACCTGGCCCATACTCGGGCCGGACGGAGTCTGTGCCGGGTACGGAGTGCTGTGGGTACTGGAAAAGTCTCTGGCCGACAGCGATGGCTGGATATGGATATCCTGGGCGCGGTTCTGGTTTTGTATTTTTGAGGTATTCGCCGTTTTTACCCTGTTGTTTTTCCTGCGTGAGCTTTTCTGCTGGGGAATGAGGCGCTTTTCCCTCCGGAGCTGTCTTTTGTTCCGGCTTGCCGCATTTTGCCGCAGACCCGGACTTGCGCTTTTGGGAATGTCCGGGTGGACGGCGGCGGCCTTTGGGGCTTGCGGTGTTCTCGTTGCCGAGAAGATACTGCGCGGCAGGCTATACGCTCTTCCCCTTGGGGCGTTTGGGCTCATGCTTGTTTTCGGCGCTCTCTGTGCCCTTGTCTACGGCGCGGATATCGGCCATTTCAGAAAACAGCTTGAAAACTACAGCCGGGGTCAGCCCATTGAGGTCGGCAGAGGCGTTTTTGCCGGAGCAGAGGAGTCGCTTTTGCGCGCGAGGGAAAACCACGAAGAGGCTGTGAAAAAAGCCGTGGTCAGCGAACGCTTTAAGGTGGAGCTTATCTCAAACGTGTCCCACGATCTGAGAACGCCGCTTACCGCTATTCTTGGCTACGGAGAGCTTCTGGAAAAGGAAGACCTGTCCTGCGAAGGAAAGGAAAGGCTTGCCCGTCTTAACCTTAAGGCATCCTATATGAACGGGCTTGTGGAGGATCTTTTTGAGCTGACGAAGGTATCCAGCGGCGATCTGCCTCCGAAAATGGCGGAAATCGACCTTGCTCGCCTGCTTGAGCAGACGGTTGGCTTTTACGACGACAAAATATGCGAGCCTGGACTTACGGTGAGACGTAAATACCCGGCAGAGGCTCTGCCTGTGGTGACGGACGGGGCGAGAATGCACAGGGTATTTGCAAACCTTTTGGGAAACGCCATAAAGTACGCTATGAAGGGCACGAGGATATTTATCAACGTGACTGATATGGGTGAGGCTTACCGGGTGAGGATGATCAACACGGCCTCCTATGAGATGGATTTTGACTCTGAGGAGATCGTGAAGCGCTTTGCCCGTGGGGACAAGGCCAGAACCACACAGGGAAGCGGGCTTGGACTTGCCATTGCAAAGACCTATACGGAGTCCGTGGGCGGTAAATTCCGCATCTCCGTGGACGGCGATCAGTTTTGCGCCATTGTAGAGCTTCCCAAATCTGAAA
Source organism: Oscillospiraceae bacterium (assembly GCA_015067715.1). Taxonomy (GTDB): domain Bacteria; phylum Bacillota; class Clostridia; order Oscillospirales; family QAMX01; genus SIG499. The sequence continues at coordinate 7,513 of SVLY01000088.1, forward strand.
GAGATTCTTAGGGTTTATATTGAAATTCTGAAAGACACCTCCTGTATAATCAAACCTGGCAGGAGGTGTTTATTTATGCTCAAAAGACTAAAACGGCTGACCTTCGGGGGAATAATGCGAAAGCTGAGCTTAGCCTGGATGGTGACGGCGGCAGTTTTGTATTTAAGGCTTCCGGGAGAGCTTCGGACGCTTGATTCACTTGAGGGATTGGAATCGACCCCTTTTTGGCTCACCGTTTTGATCATATCAGGTCTGACGGCGGTGCTTGCCGGAATGTCAATGCTTTGGAACACGGAAAGGGCAGAACGCTGGGGAATAGCCGCGGCATTTTTGCTTCTCGCCGGGGCTGCAATGGGTGCTTCAATGACCGTGTCCTTTGCCGTTGCTGTCAGCCTGGTCGGTGGGGCAATACTCGTCTATGCCCGGTGGGGCAGGGAGGGGCGGATCACTCTGTCCCCGGGGGCTGTTGCCGCAGGGCTTGGCGTTGGGCTTTTTTTCTTTATTGCCGTTTGGACGGTGTGCCGTTACAGGTCGTTTTCGTCGCCCACCTACGATTTCGGAATTTTCTCTCAGATGTTTCACAACATGCTCAAGTGCGGTCTGCCGCTGACCACACTTGAGAGGGACGGGCTTTTGTCCCATTTTGCGGTGCACTTTTCGCCGGGGTAC
>SVLY01000089.1 GCA_015067715.1 Oscillospiraceae bacterium
TGCCAACGGAAACCAGCGCCACCTTCGGGTCCTCCCTGCCGATACTCTCTGCCAGAGCCGAACCCAGAAGGGCAAAAAGCTTCAGAGCCTCGGGCTTGCAGTCCACGTTTGCGCCGCAGTCCACAAGAACAGCCATGTGTCCCTTCCTCGTGGGAATATAGGTCGCAAGAGCGGGGAAGACGATTCCCGGCAGCCTGCCCAGAAAAGCAGCACTTCCCGCCAGAGCCGCACCGGTGCTTCCGGCAGTAACAAGGCCAACTGCATCCCTGTCCGTTCTCAGCCCCATAAAGGCCTTCATAAGTGAGGAGTCCCGCTTTTTCATAAGGGCAGTAGCTGGGTCGTCGTCGTTGGTGATTATCTGCGGAGCATCCACGATCTCCACCCGGCTCATGTCACAGCCCCGGGAACCAAGCTCCTTTTCAAGAAGCTCTCTGCTTCCCGGCATGACGAGTGTGAGACCATCTATCTCCTCAAGCGCCCGTACGGCACCGGTGAGCACCGAGGCAGAATCGTCACAGCCAAAAGCGTCAAGCCATACTCTTTTCGTCTGCTCACTCATTATCGTCTTCCTCCAGAAGGTCAAGAAGATTCTTCTTCGTCGCCCTCACACGCACGGTATACGAGGTGACCCATGCGTTCTCACAGCCGTCTGCCGCAAGAGCAACGCCCAGCATGATATGGGCGGGAGCGAATTCTTTGAGAATGTTAATGGCCGTGGCAATGCCCACAAGGGTCAGCACAAGTGCCGTTCCAAGAATAAGCGGCCACATTGAAATGCCGAACTTCTTTCCGTCCAGAGCGATCTGCGCTTTCTGCATACCGTCTATCATGGCGTAAAGGCCGATAACAAGGGGCAAAAAGTTTTCCGATGCGCTTTGGAAAATAAACATGAGCACGCCCAGCACGAACATGAACAGACCCATGGCAAAGTCAAACTGAAAGGCAAGACGGTACATATCGTTCGAGAAATACCCAAGCATTTTCGCCGCGCCAACCAGAGCGCACATTCCGGCCACAACGTATCTTGCGGTCACGTTCAGCTGACCGGGAAAGATCAGCAGGTAAAGCCCCGTAAGAAACACCACCCCGGCAACTCCCACGTTAATGAATTTTGCCTGGGGAACAATTCCAAATTTTTTCTTTTTCATACCTGTATCACCTCAAATAACGGTATACAAAATCTCAGTTGTTGCCGGAGGTCTTCTTTTCGATATAGTCGCAAATATCTCCCACGGTCACAAAGGTGGGCATATCGTCAAATCGGAATCCAAATTCATCCTCCACCTGAACGGCAAGGAGCATCATATTGAGAGAGTCAAGCCCCAGATCCTCATTAAGCCTCGATTCGGAAGTGATACCCTCCGTGACAACCGCGGGGTTGACCTCGTTCAGAATGGCTTTAAGCTTTTCGATATACATTTGCGTTTCTCCTTTTTTCCTTTTTATTCATACGGAGCTTTTCTCCGTTGATTTCGCGTTTCAACCCTTTTCGCCCCAGCCTGCAAGGGCGATCTTTTCAAGGGCACGGTTGGGAATGAGCACGGACGTCAGCGTCCCGAGTGTGGCCTCAGATATACGTCCCGTTGCCCCCAGCTCTTCTCCGGCCATTTTTGCTATGCCAAGCCGTCTTTGCACCTGAGGCTCAAGGGACGGGAAGCCGTAAAGCTCTCCCTGGGGCACGAAGACCGGAATATACCCGTCTCTTCCGCTCACAGCGTCGTACTGCGCTCTGAGGGCGTCGAACATTCCCTCAGTCTGGCCGTAACCGCAGGTGGAAACCACCACCAGCTTTTTCTTTTTCAGCTCCTCTTCATATCTCAGCCTCACGAAGGCCTCGCCGTCCGCGGGGCCCGGCTTTCCGATAAAAGGCAGAGTCAGAGGCAAAAGCCTGTCTGCAATGGTCTTCATCTGTGCGGGCATGGAGCAGAAATAAAGGGGATAGCTCTCGAGAATAAAGTCCGACTCCATTATCTTTTCAATAAGCCCCTGTGCGCCGTCTGTGATAACGCACCTTCCGGCAGTTTTCCCCCAGCAGGAAAAGCATCCGGTACAGGGAGAGATCTTTTCCTCTGCGGCGGTGAATTCACTGCACTCTCCGCCGATACCCTGAGCAATTGCCCGCGCGATCCTCAGGGTGTGGCTGTCAAGCCCCCGAGGGCTTCCGTTTATGATAAGGGTTTTCATTTTATAAAGTCACCGATCCTGTTTATATTCTCAAGAGCTCTCTGTCTGCCGTGGGCGTAAAAATCGCATATCAGCTTTTCGTCCTCTGTAAACTTAGGCGGCGCTGAGCTGGTGGGGCGGAGAATGAATATCCTCCCCTCCCGTTCCAGCTGCTCAAGCTCGTTCATCTCCCGGGCAGAGCTTTTGCTCCGCTCCATAAGACAGCTGTAAAGCGCGGGAAACCTTTCCCCGTAGAGCTTTTTCAATATGGGGGAGAGCCTGGTGTAGTCCGTTCTGCCCGCTCCCTTGGGGCGCGTGAGCACCGCAACGACCTTATCACAGCCGGTGCGAACAAGATGCCTTGCCCCCACGGAATCCGAAACACTCCCGTCAAGGTAGTGCTTCCCGCCGATCTCCACAGGGGAACACAGCACCGGCACCGAACAGGACGCCTTAATAGCGTCGGCAAGCCTCTGAGGCTCGTCTTCGGAAAAATATTCCGCCCTACCGGTCTCGCAACAGGTGGCAACGTATTCTGTTTTCATTGTGCTCTCCGCAAAGGCGGTATAATCAAACCCGTCCCCCGATGCCACGGAGTCCAGATCGATAAACTGTTTGTTTTTCAGGAAATTTGCTACTCCGGCAAGGCTGCCTTTTTTCTTCGGGAGCATGACCCCAAGGGATCTCCCCGGCTGGCCCGAGCGATAATTCACAAGGCATCCCGCCCCGGCAGAAACGCCGCAGCCCCGGTCAAAGCCAATGCCCTGCTCCATAAACACGTCCAGCACTCCGGCGGTAAATGCAGAGCATTTTGCTCCGCCCTCCAAAGCGATACCGTTCATTCCTCCGCCCTCTCTCCGAGAAGGATGACCGCCTGCCTGTATTCCTCACCGGCAATGCTGAGGGCCTCTGCTGTCATAGGTCCGGAGTACGCCCGTCCGGCAGGGCCAAAGTACACCCGGTTTTTTCTGAAGGGGCGGAACTCACCGTGGTGGGCGCATACTATCCCCGCTCCGGTCATTTTCGAGAGCATGACGAATCCCGGCTTGAACTCACCGGGGCCGCACTCGCGAACGGTGTGACCCTCGGGGAAAACGATAACGCCGGAACCCTCTCTGAGCTTTTCCGAGGCCGTTCTTATCCACGAGGTGTCAAGCCCGAACCGATTCAGAGGAATGCATCTTGCGGCGGTAAACACCGGACCGCAGAGCTTTTTGTCGAACCAGTCCTTTGCCGCAAGGGCATAGGGCTTTCTTTTTGCAAGGGCCGTGAGCATAACGAGACCGTCAAGGTAGCTTGTGTGGTTTGCAACGTAGATAAGCGCCCCATCCTCCGGGGGAAGGTCAACACAAACCGGGTGGTAGACGACCCTGATATATGTTCTGATAGCGGCCGCGCCGAAACGGCCGAACATCGCTTTGAATCCCATTGGGAAGAAACCTCTCTGAATAACATTTATTACAGACAAGATTATACTTCCCCGCGGCTTCGGGTTCAACCTACAATAAACACCGCGGTGTTCAAAAACCATACACCCAGGGGGTAAATGCACAAATTATTTTTCAACGCTCCGCTCAACGGCCTTTTCAATGCTGTCTCCGAAAAGCTCCGTCAGCACGTCAATGCGCTCCCGCATTCCCCTTATGTTTCCTCTTGTGAACCACTGCTCGATCAATCCGCCCACCGAGGCGCGGTAGACGTTCTTAATAACGTCCCGCTTCCCGGGGTTCAGGGGGCGTCCGCAGGCATATCCGCTGATTATAGCCTCAACACCCCTGTCAAGAGCCTTCTGAACGTACAGCTTCAGCTCATCCCATTTTGAAGACCTGAGAACGTGATTTACAAGGTTCTGATTATTCTCGGCATAATCGCAGAACTCGTCCAGTATATGACCGACGGGCGTTCCCGAAGCCATCATTTCCGAATAGCGGGTTATCTCCTGGGAAAGAATATCGTCAAGGATATCGTAGGTATCCTCATAGTAATAATAAAAGGTATTTCGGGTCAGACCACAATCTTCAACGATGCTTTTGACGGTTATCTTGTCAAAAGACCGCTGGGCCAAAAGCTTGAGAAACGACTCTCTGATGGCGTTTTTGGTAAGTTGCTGTTTCACCGCAAAACCTCCCTTCTTATTACTCAGATTAATTATATCACCACTTTTCTGCAATTTCAAGCAGAATTCCCGTTTTCATTACACTGTACTCCCATTGTACGAATATTCATCCCTCCAAAGCACCGTACCGCCCCGGTTCCCTATTGACAAACAGTCGGCGCAAGTGATATAATGGGAAAAAGACAGGAACTTCACAGAGGAAAGGATGTCACATGGACACAAAAGCGTTAAACTCCATCAGCTACGGACTTTTTGTTCTCACCGTGTCTGAAAAAGGCCGCGATAACGGTTGTATCGTCAACACAGTAATGCAGGTAACGTCCTCACCGCTCACGGCGGTGGTCTGCGTAAACAAAACAAACCTCACCTGTGAAATGCTTCTCCGCACGGGAGAATTCAACGTCTCTGTTCTGGACGAAAAAACTCCCTACTCCGTCTTTGAGCGTTTCGGCCTTCAAAGCGGGAGAAACACAGACAAGTTCGCCGGCTTTTCCCAAGTCGAACGGACGGCAAACGGAATTCTCCGCCTGACCCAAAACGCCACGGCCTGGCTCAGCTTTAAGACCGTCTCCGCCGAAGATATCGGCACACATATCCTCTTTCGCGCCGAGCTGACAGACTGCGCCGTGCTCTCTGCAGTTCCTCCCCTCACCTATGCCAAATACCACTCCTCCGTAAAGCCCAAACCTGCGCCTGCGGCCAAAAAAGGCTGGCGCTGCACGGTCTGCGGCTACGTTCACGAAGGAGAGACACTTCCCCCGGATTTCCAGTGTCCCCTCTGCGGCCACGGCGCCTCAGATTTTGAGCCCGTGGGACAGAATAACAGTAATACAAATCAAAAAGGAGATACAAACATGAGCTACAAGGGAACAAAGACCGAACAGAACCTTATCGCCGCATTTGCCGGAGAATCCCAGGCAAGAAACAAGTACACCTATTTTGCCTCCGTCGCCAAAAAGGAAGGCTACCAGCAGATAGCCGCCATCTTTGAAGAGACCGCCAACAACGAAAAAGAGCACGCAAAGCTCTGGTTCAAGGCACTGGGCGAGCTTGGAACCACCCCCGAAAACCTTAAGGCCGCCGCCGCAGGCGAAAACTACGAGTGGACCGATATGTACGCCGGCTTTGCCCGTGACGCCGAGGAAGAGGGCTTCACCGCTCTTGCCGCTCAGTTCCGCGCCGTTGCCGCCATCGAAAAGACCCACGAAGAGCGCTATCTCAAGCTTCTGAACAACGTTGAAATGCAGGCCGTCTTTGAAAAGAGCGAAGAGGTCATGTGGGAATGCCGCAACTGCGGCCACCTGGTCGTCGGCAAAAAAGCCCCCCAGGTCTGCCCCGTCTGCGCCCATCCCCAGAGCTTCTTTGAACTGAGAAAAGAAAACTACTGATCCGCATTACGATCACAGGAAAAACCGCAGGTATAAAATTGGCGTGATACTCCAAGCGGAGTATCACGCCAGTTCTATTCGCCTGACGGCGAGTTATATTGCTACGCAGTTATATTGCTACGCAGTGATATTGTCCTGCGGACAGTTTATGGCGAATAGAATATCACTATTCACGCTGACGCGTAGTTAGAATATCACTTAACAGACAAAAAGAAAGAGAAGACTCGTTAATATGCGAATCTTCTCTTTTCTGTTGCTCTGTGGGTTTGGGCTGCTGCAGCAGTGAATTTGTGCATACAAATGCACTTGCCGGTTCTTAACAAAAACAGGTATGATTATAAATTCTCCGATAAGAACAACACGCTTTTGCCCCTGCGGTTATTTTTTGCACAAAAATTTTCTCCTCCCCCCGTTGACAACGGCACCTCAAGCCTCTATAATTGCAGTATGGCCCATTCAGACGAAAGGGAGGCTTACTTCAATGGATTTCACTCTGTTAAAAGATCTCATGGACCGCCTCACCGCATGGCGGATCCCGGGAAACAGCGTTTCCGTCTGCCTTAACGGCAAAGAGGTCTTTTCCTATCAGTCCGGCTTTTCAGACCTGGAAAACCGCATTCCCATGACTCCGGACAGACTTTTCAACATCTATTCCTGTTCCAAGGTAACAACGGTCACAGCCGCTCTTCAGCTTTACGAGCGCGGTCTGTTTTTGCTGGACGATCCCCTTTACGATTTCCTCCCTGCTTACCGGGAAATGTACGTAAAGGACGAAAACGGCGGGCTCACCAAAGCAAAAAATCCAATAACCCTCCGCCACCTCTTCACCCACACCTCCGGCCTCACCTACGACATGAACACGCCTGCCTTCAACGAGGCCCAGGCAAAAAACGGAGGAGAGCTTCCAACCGTTATGGCAATGAGCTGTCCCGCCTCTGACCCCCTCTCTTTCGAGCCCGGAACCCACTGGCAGTACAGCATGAGCCACGACGTTCTTGCCGCCGTCGTTGAGGTCATCTCCGGCAAAAGATTTTCCGACTACGTCCGGGACAATATCTTCCTGCCCCTGGGAATGAACGACTCCTTCTACCACACCTCCCCCAGGGACGATAACCGCTTTGCCCAGCAGTATATGTTCGTGGACTCCGACGAGACCGATCTCGGAAAGCTCCAGTCCGCCCACGTAAACGCCTGTTCCGGCGGCCGCCACGTAAACTACGGCATCCACCGCCGGGATAGCTTCGGCCCCAATTTCGATTCCGGCGGCGCCGGAATAATCACCACCGTTTCCGACTATTCAAAGCTCTGTGCCGCACTTGCCTGCAAGGGCCGCGGAGCTGCCGGAGAGGTCATTCTCTCCCCCGGCACAGTAGATCTGCTCCGCACAAACCAGCTCCCCGCCCACATCCTTCCCGACCTCAACTGGCCTCAGATGCGGGGCTACGGCTACGGTCTGGGGGTGCGCACCATGATCGACAAGGCGCTTGGCGGCACAACGGGCAGCCTGGGAGAATTCGGTTGGGGCGGCGCGGCCGGCGCAACGGTTTTGTGCGACGCGGAAATGGGTCTTTCCCTTTTCTACGCCCACCATATGCTAAATCCCCAGGAAGCCTACTATCAGCCCAGACTCAGAAACGTACTCTATGCCTGCATTGGGAGGTAAAAACATATGAACAGCACCGAAAGAGTTATCCGCACTCTCCGCGGAGAAGAGACCGACCGCCAGCCCATCTATGGCTGGGTGAAAGAAAACCTGAACAAAGAGGTAAGCGATATTTTCGGCTCGGTTGAAAACTTCGAGGATCACTACGAGTTCGACGCGTCCATGATCTTTGGCTCTCCCTGGAGCTTCAACAACCAGGTTCTCGACCGTCTCCGCGCCGAAAACGAAGAGCTCACCCCCGACCTTCTGGTAAACGAGGATATCTTTACAAACCCCAGGGTTCCCGATCTTTACCGCACCATCTCCGAAAACATCGAGTTCCACAAAAAGCGCGGCAGATTCTGCTACGTTCACACCCCGGGCTTTTTTGAACACTTCAATTCCGTTTTCGGAATTCAGAACCACCTGCTCTATATGGCCATGTACCCCGACGAGCTATGCACGCTCTACGCCCGTCAGGCAGAGTGGAACATGGGCATGAGTGAAATGTGTGCCCAAAACGGAGCGGATATGTCACTCTTTTCCGACGACTGGGGCGCACAGAACACCCTCATGTTCAGCCCCACCATGTGGAAGGAAATGATCTACCCCAACATGAAGCGCGTTGTGGACTACGCCCACAGCTGCGGTCTGTTGGCGGGTCTCCACTCCGACGGATGCATTATGAGCGTTGCCGACGGACTTGCGGACATCGGCTTTGACATGATCCACCCCTGGCAGGAAAACGCCGGAATGAGCTACGACACCTATCTTGAAAAATATTCCCACAAATTCGGCATCCTCGGCGGTGTCTGCGTTCAGAGCGCCATCGGCATTCTCCCCCGGGAACAG
>SVLY01000090.1 GCA_015067715.1 Oscillospiraceae bacterium
CGAAGGCAAGGAACTGGAGCCCACCATGGTGGACGGTAAGTACTCCTACTACGATGCGACCGCCCATGCCCTTTATAAGACATACAGCGGAGTGACCTTCAGCAACAAGCTGACCACTACACCCCAGGTCGGCGAAACCTACTACTCTTTTTTCAGCCTGGACAGCATCGACGGTAACCTCAACATTGAAGAAGACCTGGTGGACATCCGGATCCCCGGCTACGACGTAGAGTTTATCGAAGCTTACGAGCGCGACATGGGCTTTACCAGCCGCATCGTCTATTCCGTTACCAGGCTCCCCTCTGTTTGGGTGGGCGGCGTATACATGCCAAACGGCACCTATCTTGCCAACGGCGCAACCTCCACGACCACCGTCAAGCCCTCCGGCGGCTATGCTTACTACAAAGACGGCACTCTCACCCTGAACAACTACAAATATGAGGGTGTGGGTTATTCCTTTACAAACAGCCTTGGGTCGGTGTTTGGCACCTCGGTCTTCTGTGACGCGGCGCTGGACATTGTGCTTGCGGGCAAAAACGTTCTGAAGCAGACTGACCACGATTTAGACATATATGTTATGGAGGATCTTTACATCACAGGCGACGGATCCCTTGATGCCTCTGAAATGCTGGAATCGCAATTTGGCGACGTCTGGATCGACAGCGGAACGATCACCGTAAGCGCTACGGGCACGGGAATTTCAGCCAGCAACGGTTCCCTTGCCATCGCCGGCGGCACCGTGAACGCCAGACTCTCGGCCTGTTTCGACATTGAGATCGCCGGCGGTAAGGTAACCGCCGTATCCGATTACGACGCCATCAGAGCCGACAGAAACATCACCATTTACGGCGGCACCGTAACGGCAAAAACCTCCCACAAACTGGGTGACGATAAATACCACACCATCAGATACGGAGACAGCTTCACTGTCGTTCCCAGCCTTAGCGTTCGCGCATCCGTCGATCCCGACGGAACCCTTGGACCCTACAAGGCCGCAGATCACAACACCTACGATCTGATCGTTATCGAAGCTCCCGCCTTCACAAAACAGCCCGCCAACGGCAAAGCCCCGGCAGGCAAAACCGCCACCGTAACCTGGAAAACGAATTTTGATCCCATCCGCATCGAGATCTATTATCTCTCCCTGAGAGACCAGGAGATCCCGGTCATGACCCTGGCAGGCACGGCGACTTCTGCAAAGCTGCCTCCCAGGATCGAAAACTACTACATTCTGGCCTTCCTCAACGACAGTGTCTTCGCAACCAGCAACTATTTTGAGATCACTGAGGAGGAAGTCGTTGTAACCAACACCGTCCGCTTCCTCGTTGGCAGTACCGTAGTCGACTCTCAAAGCGTAACCCAGGGCGCGTGCGCAACGATGCCCGAGGAGCCTGTACAGGAAGGAAAGATCTTCAAGGGCTGGTACACCGCAGGCGGTGAGGCCTACGACTTCTCGGATCCCGTCAGCGGTAATCTCGACCTCTATGCAAGGTTCGTGGATGCCCATGGAGTTACCTTCTGGTTCATCGGCGATGAGACCCCCATTTTCGGAGTGATGATCGAAAACGGCAAATACGCAAACCGACCCGCAGACCCCGCTCAGGAAGGACAGATCTTCCTTGGCTGGTACACTGCCGATGGAAAGCTCTACGATTTTAATACCCCCGTCACCGAAGAGATAGCTCTCTACGCCAAATTCAAGCCCGAAAAAGATGGCGTTATCCGCCTTGCGGGCAATACACGTTACGACACCGCCTTTAAGGCCGCCGACGAGCTGAAGGCAAAGCTCGGCATTGAAAAATTCCCGGCGATCATCGTCTCCTCCGGCGAACAGTTTGCAGACGCTCTTGCGGGAAGCTATCTTGCCGCCGTCAATAACGCTCCCATCCTTCTCGTTAAGGATCGCAACAGCGAGATCAACGCTGTTAAGGACTACATAAAGAAGAACCTCGTTGCCGGCGGAACGGTATATCTGCTGGGCGGCGAAAAGGCAGTTCCCAAAAAGATGGAGACCGGCCTTGACGGCTTCACCGTCAAGCGCCTTGGCGGCAGCGACCGCTACGCAACCAACCTGCTCATCCTTCAGGAGGCCGGCGTGGCAGGCAAGGACATCGTGGTCTGCACCGGCAAGGACTTTGCAGACTCCCTCTCCGCATCTGCCGTTGGTCTGCCCATTCTGCTGGTCAAGGATTCTCTCAGCAGCACTCAGCAGAGCTTCCTCTCCGGCAACTCCGGCAAGATCTACATCATCGGCGGCACCAACGCCGTAAGCACCAGAATAGAAAACCAGCTCAAAAACTACGGCACAGTTACCCGCCTTGCAGGCGCCACCCGTTACAAGACCTCCGTTCTGGTGGCAGAGACCTTCTTCACCGCACCCATCTCGGCAGTTATTGCCTACGGCGAGAATTTCCCGGACGGTCTTTCCGGCGGTCCCGTTGCATACACCAACGGAGCACCCCTTATTCTCACCCGCAGCGGCCGCGTTGACGATGCCGCGGCATACATCAAGTCCAAAGGCATCACCTTCGGCTACGCCCAGGGCGGCACCGCCGTTCTGCCGGACAAGGTCGTAAGGACCGTGTTCTCCCTTGATGCAAACGCCGTGATCACCGTAAAGTAAAATAAGAGTTCCCCTCAAAGCGCCGTCCTGCCGGACGGCGCTTATTCTTCTCCCCCTGCGAACTCACCCTTCCGGCAGGAGGGATCGGGGCTTTTCTTTGGGATTCCGGCGAGTAATTTATCCAAAAAACTTGGAACTTTTTTATGAACAGGGACTTAGTGATTGATTTTCTCCGAAATATGTGTTATAATGCTTTGCATAAAATTAAAAGCGGCAGTGTAACGGAAGCCAGCGGGCTGTCCGGACTCCGTTTTTCCATTCCCCGGGAGGTTCCCAATTCACCATGAGAAGCGACAGCGATCCCCGCACCATCCGGGAGCTTGGGCTCAAGGCCTGGCTCACAGAGGTGCTTTGGTATCACCATAAAGGCAAAATAATCGCAGGGCTTGTGGGTGTTATCGTCGTGCTTTGGCTCATCGGCCTTGCAAGATCCCAGACAAAGCCCGACATAACCCTTATTCTCGTAACCGGCACCGAGGTGGATGCCACCGCAGTCGACACCCTGGAGTCTGCATTTGCATCTGCCCTCGGGGACGAAAACGGGGACGGTAAGGCCTACGTAAGCGTGACCCAGTACGTTCTCGGCTCTGCAGGCCAGGGCGGCGACATAGTCTACAGCGCCTCGGCCTCGGTGACCGCCAGTTTTCTTAACAACGACGTGGTGCTCTACCTCTTTGACGAGGCCGGCCTTTCCATGTATAATATAGACGACGGACGCTTTTCCGACGAGCTTGCCGAAAAATACGGCGGCACCGACCGCGCCGTCCGCATTTCCGACGTGCCAGTTATTTCTGAGCTCGTGGGCTTTAACGACGATTACCCCCTCTACCTTTGCATAAAAGGCAAAACTTATGCCTATACTTCCTCAAAGCTCACCGAGGAAGAGTATTACGGTACGGCTCTGAAGCTGCTCGACAGCTTCTACGCAAAATACGCCCAGCAGTAAATTTTCTCCGGAGGTCTCCGATCAATGGCAGAGCGCCTTACCTCGCGCAAAAATGAAAAGGTCGCCAGAATGCGAAAGCTTGGCACCGACGCCGCTTTTCGCCGGGAGTGCGGAGAATTCCTCTGCGAGGGACTCCACCTTTTGGGCGAGGCCGTGAGAGAGCATTTCTCCGTTACCGAGGTCTTTTTCGACGGCCGGGACGAAAACGCCGGGCGCGAAGCCGCCGCTTTGGGCGTGCCGGTCACCCTGGTCTCTCCGGAGATAATCGCCCACTGCTCCACCACCGTCGCCCCCCAGGGCGTGCTCTTTTCCGCAAAGATCCCCGACCTCTCCCGGCTTCCCCGGGGGGAGAGATTTTTGATACTTGATTCCGTTGCCGACCCCGGAAACGTGGGCACGGCCATCCGCTCGGCAGACGCCTTCGGTCTGGACGGAGTTCTGCTCACCGGAGCTGTGGCAGATCCCTTTTCCCCCAAGGTCGTCCGGGCATCCATGGGCGCGGTCTTCCGCGTTCCCCTTTTCCGCTTCGAAAAAGAAAAGGCGGCCGGGGTCTTTTCAGACCTTGGGGTTCCGGTGTATTCCGCAATTCTGGGCGGAGAAAACCTTCGCACTGCCGACCTTTCCCGGGCGGCAGTGGTCATCGGCAACGAGGCCGCAGGGGTCTCTCCGGAGATACGCGCCGCATGCCGCCGGGGACTTATGATACCCATGGCCGGCAGGGCGGAATCCCTTAACGCAGGTGTTGCCGCCAGCATTTTTGCCTGGGAAATGAGCAAATAGCTTTTTGAGTTTTTTGGGTGGAGGTGAGAAAGAAATGTCGTCACCGTCGCTCTGGGTGTGGCTTTCCACCCTCAGAGGTCTTTCTCAGTCTGCCGTTCCCACTTTGCTTGAGCATTTCGGCTCCCCCACCGAGATCTATTCCGCACCTGTAGCCGAGATCGCAGAGCTTCTTGGGGGCGAGGACAAGGCCGAGCCCTTTAAAAACAAAAACCTCGCCCAGGCCGACAGAATACTCGGTCAGTGCGCCACCCTTGGCATCGGCGTTATCACAATGCAGGACGCCGCCTATCCCGACAGGCTGAAAAACATCCCCGACCCGCCCTGCGTGCTCTACGTAAAGGGCAGGCTTCCATCCTTTGATCTATACCCCGCAATTGCCGTCGTTGGCACAAGAAAGCCCAGCGCCTACGGGCTTTACGCCGCAAAGACCATCTCCGCAGAGCTTGCGGATGCGGGAGTTATAATCGTTTCCGGAATGGCCGCCGGCTGTGACAGTGCCGCCCATTCCGGCGCGCTCCACGCCGGCCGTCCCACCGTTGCGGTGCTTGGCTGCGGGCCGGACATTTGCTATCCCCGGGAGAGCACACTTATCTATTCGGACATTCCCGTCCACGGCGCAATTGTCAGCGAATACCCGCCCGGCACGGCGCCCACCAGACTCAGCTTTCCCCGGAGAAACCGCATTATCAGCGGTCTTTCCAACGGAATTCTCGTTGCCGAAGCGCCCGAGAAAAGCGGCGCTCTTATCACGGCAGATCTCGCTCTGGCACAGGGGCGTGACGTTTACGCCGTTCCCGGCAATATCGACAGTCCCGGCTCCTCCGGCGGCAACCGCCTTATAAAACAGGGCGCAAAGCTGGTCACAGGCGCGGCGGACATTCTTGAAGACCTCATCCCCGTCTACGGCACACAGATGAGCCTTCGCCCCGTAATACCTCCGGAAACCGAAAACGACCCCTATCTCTCCGGCGGTCATATCGAAATCTACCGCCCCGAGCCCGAACCACAAAGCGCCGGGGCCTCCGAAAAAGAAGAGTCTGCCTCCACCCCGGAGGAGAAGATACTTGCCCTGCTTAAACGGGGATATATGTATCTGGACGATATAATCTCCGCCACGGGTCTCGGCTCGGACGAGGTAAACGTGGCGCTTACAATGCTTGAACTGGACGGTTCCGTTTCTGCACTTCCCGGAAACGTCTTTGGCATAATCAAATAAAGAAAAGGACAGAAAAAAACGTGACTAAAGTTGTAATTGTGGAGTCTCCCACAAAGGCAAAGAGCATAAAGAAATACCTTGGCCGGGGCTACGACGTTATAGCCTCCACCGGGCATCTTCGCGACCTGCCCAAGAGCACCTTCGGTGTGGACGTGGAAAACAACTTTGAGCCCAAGTATATAAATATCAAGGGTAAAGACAAGACCATCAAGGAGATAAAGGCCCACGCCGCCAAGGCAGACCTGGTTCTTCTGGCAACCGACCCTGACCGCGAGGGAGAGGCGATTTCCTGGCACCTTGCAAAGCTTCTGGGGCTGGATCCCACGGCAAAAAACAGGGTCACCTTTAACGAGATCACCAAAAAGGCCGTTGTTGAGGGCATTAACAACGTCCGCGAAATAGACATCGACCTTGTCAACGCCTACCAGGCCAGACGCGTGCTGGACAGGATCGTGGGCTACAAGCTCAGCCCCCTGCTTTGGAAAAAGATCCGCCGGGGTCTGTCCGCAGGCCGCGTTCAGTCCGTTGTAACAAGGCTCGTGGTGGACAGGGAAAACGAGATCCGCGCCTTTGTCCCCGAGGAATACTGGAACGTGGAGCTTAAAACCGCCGCCGCGGCCGCCCCCGAAAGAGAATTCACCGCAAAGCTTATCGGATATGAAGACGGAACGAAGTTCACCCCCTCCAACGCAGAGGAGACCCAAAAGGTCGTCGCCGCCACCCAAAACGCCACACCTGTTTTGGCCAGCCTGCAGAAAAAGGTTCGCCAGCAGAATCCCGCTCCCCCGTTTATCACCTCCACTCTCCAGCAGGAGGCCTCACGCAAGCTGTTCTTCAGCGCAAAAAAGACCATGAAGATCGCCCAGAACCTCTACGAAGGCATGAACGTGCCGGAGCTTGGGCTCACCGGTCTTATCACCTACATGAGAACCGACTCCCAGCGCCTCAGCGATGATATCGTCGCCCAGGCCAGGGACTATATCGCCAATAATTACGGCAAGGACTTCCTCCCTGCCGCTCCCAGGGTTTACAAGACCAAGGCAAGCGCCCAGGATGCCCACGAGGCCATCCGCCCCACCCACGTGGAGCTCACCCCCGAGTCCCTCCGGGATACTTTGGATGCAGACCACTTTAAGCTCTACAAGCTCATCTGGGACCGTTTTATCGCCTGCCAGATGACCTCCGCCCTTTACGACACCGTTGCCGCAGACATTCATTGCGGCGGCTGGCTCTTCCGCGCAACAGGACGCACACTCAAATTCCCGGGCTACAGCGTGCTCTACGTTGAGGGAACGGACAGCGAGAGCGAAAACGACTCTGCCCTGCCTCCCATGAACGACGGCGAGGCGCTTCTGAACAAGGGCATCTCCACCGCCCAAAAGTTCACCCAGCCTCCCCCACGCTACAACGAAGCTTCCCTCATCCGCGCAATGGAAGAAAAGAACATCGGCCGCCCCTCCACCTACGCTCCCACGGTGAGCACGATTCTGGACCGTGAATACGTTGAGCACGAGGGCCGCGCCCTTAAGCCCACCGCTTTGGGCGAGATCGTCAACAGTCTCATGGTGGAACGCTTTACGGACATCATCAACGTGGGCTTCACCGCCCAGATGGAAGAAAATCTGGACGAGGTCGAAAAGGGTCACGCCGACTGGCGCGCCGTTGTGGGCGACATGTACAAGGGCTTTTCCGCCGAGCTTGAAGCGGCGGAAAAGGATCTGGACGGTGTGAAGCTGGCCGTGCCCGAGACGGTCTCCGACCAGACCTGTGACATATGCGGCAGAAACCTGGTGGTGAAATCCGGCAGATTCGGAAAATTCCTCGCCTGCCCGGGCTATCCCGAGTGCAAGTTCACAAAGCCCATGTCCAAGGAAACTCCCGGCCGGTGCCCCCAGTGCAACGGCAAAATGCTTGAGCTCCGCTCGAAGAAAAACAACAAGTTCTTCGCCTGCGAAAACCGCAAGGACTGCGGCTATATGACCTGGGACGTTCCCCTTGCAGAGAATTGCCCCCAGTGCGGAGGAAGCCTTTTCCGCAGATACACCCGTGAAGAAAAGTGTATTCGCTGTGCCAAAGAGGGCTGCGGCTACAGCCGCGAGTACAAGCCCCGGGGACGCTCAAAGCCCACAGACGTGGGTACTCCCAACGAAGAAGAAGCCTAAGTCCACAAAAATTCAAACATAGAGAGCAGTGAAATAAGGTATGAGAATTATCGTCGACACCATGGGCAGCGACAAAGGCTGCGCCGAAATGGTCTCCGGCGCGCTGGACGCAGTGCGCGAATACGGCATCGAAGCCACTTTGGTGGGCGATGCAAAGCTTATCACCCCCATCGTTGAAGCCTCAAAGCTTTCCGGGGTCGATATCGTCGACGCTCCGGATTTCGTTACCATGGAGGACGATCCCACCTCTGTGCG
>SVLY01000091.1 GCA_015067715.1 Oscillospiraceae bacterium
CATTTTAGTATTTCTCCTTCTTTTTTGGTCAAAATGAGCATTTTGGGGTCGAAAATGGCCTAAAAATCGCCAAAAATTAGTTGTTGTATCCCTCTTGACACACTCGTGAGCGGAAGCCCGGTCATCCAGAACGGCAGGCTTGTTGGGGCGTTGACACACGTGTGCGTCAACGAACCCACCGAGGGCTACGGAATTTTCATTGAAAATATGCTCTCGGCCTGTGACGTGGCCGTCCGCGACGCCGTCGCCTGAGAAGGAAAACAGCCGCGAAGGGGAAAGCGCCCTTCGCGGTGTACATAAATAAACAGCAGAGAAATGCGGAGGAAAGAAAAAATGACCACAAGACCTGTGAGTACCGTTACGGTATTCGTTGCAGACAGCAGCGCGGAAAACAGAGAGCTAACGGAAAAGCTCCTTGCCGGAGGCGAGGGGATAGTCGTGCTTGGGGGCGCGTGCTCCGGTGCGGACGCTTTGAGCGAGGTGATAAAACAGAGGCCGGACGTGCTGGTGACGGACCTCATGCTTCCCGAGTTGGACGGGTTTTCTCTTGTGAGAGAGCTTGAGGAAAAGCTTGGCCCCACCGCTCCGGCGGTGGTGATGCTTTCGGACTACGCCAGCACGACGGTGATGCGCGAGGTGGCATCCTCACGCATAAGCTATTTCTTCCTCCGGCCCGTGCCGGGAGAACAGCTTTTGGGCGTTGTGCGGGCTTCGGCGGAGATGCGCTCCGGCGAGGTGCCCCGGAGCCACGATCTTTTGGGGGAAATAACCAGGCTTCTCCACGATATCGGCGTTCCCGCCCATATAAAGGGCTATCAGTACCTCAGAGAGGCAATAATGCTCTCGGTGAAAAACCCGGAGATAATCAACTCCGTGACCAAGACCCTCTACCCTCAGGTGGCAAAGACCTACCGCACCACCTCTTCCAGAGTAGAGCGCGCCATCCGCCACGCCATTGAGGTGGCCTGGGACAGGGGCGACGTGGACGAGATACAGAAGATCTTCGGATATACGGTCTCAAACATAAAGGGAAAGCCCACGAATTCCGAATTCATCGCCATGCTGGCAGACGACCTCAGCCTGAACGTTAAGAACCCCATGGGAACGAGGGTGTACTCCGTAAGATAAAAAGCGAAAAGCCACAGATTCAAAAAATGAGTCTGTGGCTTTTTGCAGAGAAAATGTCAGTCTGTAAGGCGGTAAACGGGGATACTGTCGGTCTCCACCTCAAACCAGCCGTTGGGAGCGGGCTCTCCCGTGAAGAAATCCACCCATCTGCCCCGGGGAAGGTAGAGCTTTCTGCCCTTTTTCCCGACTTCGATGGGGGCGACCAGAAGCTTTTCGCAGAAAAGGTACTGGTCGGCTATGGCGTAGGTATTTTCATCGTCGGAATAGTCGCTCACCAGTGCCCGGACGGGGGGCACGCCGGTGCGGCTGTAGCGTTCGAAGGCTTCTTTCAGCATGGGCACAAGGCTTTCTCTTATGTTGAGCCAGTATTTTACATCTTCGGAGCAGCCCAGCTCGATCCAGGGGGCATCTTTGCAGTACCATGAGTTGATCATGCACTGAACAGAGAAAACATTGTTCTGAAGCCGCCTTATAAATTCCTCTTTGGTGCGGCTGACGGTGTCCCGGACCTCGGGTGCCCAGAGTATTCCGGAAAAACCGGACACGGCACAGCCGCGGATAAAGTCCCGGCTGTCGTAGAGGTCACTGTACAGCACGAAGGGGTAGGGGGCGGAAAGGGCACCGGCGTTTCTCACCTGGGAGAGGGTGGGTCTGCCGTCCAGCGCTTCCAGTATGGCCTGCATATAGAGAACGCCTGCCATACTGTGGTACTGCTCGCCGTCCATGCCTCCGGGGAATTCTGTAAAGTTGGGGTAGGACCAGCTTCCGGTAACGTCGCTTCCGTCGCACTCGTCCAGCTTGAAGGCATCTATGCCGCTCTCCACAAGGTTTTTGTGGTGGTCGGCAAAGACTGCCCTCGCCTCGGGGATTGAAAAGTCCGGCACGAGACCCTTCCAGACTTCGTGGTCTGCGCTGTAGGGGAAGAGCTTTTCGTAGATGGGAGAGGCAGGGTGGGTGAACATATGCTCCCAGAGGCTTATGCGGAAGCCCATGTCCAGAAGCTCGCGGATAAGCTTTTGGGGCTCGGGGAATTTTTCGGGGTTCCAGCAGAAGGTGCAGGGGTAAGCATGGCTCTGCCAGCCGGGCTCAAGGCCGACCGTGCCCACGGCAAAACCGTTTTCTTTCAGATAACGGGCCATTTGGGTCACTTCGTTCTGGTCGTACTTTCCGTAGCAGCGGTAAACAGCGGAAAGCGCCCAGGCGGGAACCTCGCAGCCGCCGCCGGAGAACATATTGTATTTGGCGACAACGTCGGTGACGGTGTTGCCTTCGAAGATATAGATATCAACGCCCTTTGCGGCGGGAATGCGCACGGTTATGCATGCTTCTTCGGTTACCTCAGAGGAATAGAGCTCAGACGTGGAGGTGGCGACCTCTTTTACTTCGCCCGTGGGAGTTCTTTTGCGGAGGGCGGTGTTTGCGCCGAAATAGAACTCGGCGTGGCGGGCGGTGTCCACGTAAACGCCGTAGCCGGCGGTGCTTACGAAAAAGGGCACGGGAGCGTGGGAGTCGCCGGTGGGGGTGATGGGGTCTGCGTTGGGGCGGAGGGTGAACTTTTTGCCGCTGAGGTCAAAGGCTCTCAGCTGAAGGCCGAGACCGTAGATATGCTCGCCGGGGTCAAAGGGCAGCTTCAAAAGACAGCCCCCCGATGTCAGGCGGAATTCAATGCGGTGAACGGGGTAGGAGACGTCGGTTTCCTCAAGGCGGAGATCTTTGCAGTATTTCGTGGGAGTGCAGGCTTCAGGGGTTCCGAAGGTCAGTTTTTTCACTGTGCTCACCTCTCTTGTTCTTCATGGGAAAATCATAACACAAACCGGCCGGGAGTTCAACAGTTTTTTGCTTTTCGGGGGACAGAAAAATCACCGGAGAAGCTGGCTTCTCCGGTGACGGGTTATTTACTTGTCGCAGTTTTCCCAGATGCGCTTTGCGTTGAAGATAAAGTGGGAGAAGACCACACCGGGCTCTTCCAGCTCCTGGTGCCAGCGCTTTGTCCATTCCAGGGAAATGTGACCCTCGTAGCCGCCCTTTTTAAGGAGCTTGAAGGCGTCTGCGATGGGCAGGTTGCCCTTGCCGAACATACGGTAGACCACCTCGCCGTTTTCGATGGCAGAGTCCTTTACCTGAACGTGGCGCACAAGGTCGCCGATATAGCCCCAGGTGCGCTCGGGATACTCGTGGCCGTAGCGGTAGGGATGGTTGATATCCCAAACGACACCGGCGTTTTTGCTGTTGGCAGAGCGGATGACCTGACCCAAAAGTCTGGTGTCGGAGAAGACGCCGTTGGTCTCGATGAGCAGGTCAACACCGTATTCCTCGGCGGCGGGAACGAAGCGGGCAAGGTTTTTTGCCACCAGATCCACGTCAACGTCGTTGCCCTTCCAGGGATCCGTGTCGCCGAGAAGGCGGATGCCGGAGCAGCCCAGAGAGGAGGCGAGGCGGATATAGGCCATGACCTTTTCTTCGAGATCGGGCTGGTTCTTGTGGAGAAGGCATTCCGTTGAAATGCAGGAGACCTCGAGCCCGCGGGAGGCAAACTCTTCCCTAACGCCGGAGCCGCCGGCCTTGAAGGCCTGAGCGTCGGGCAGGAAGATATCGTCTCCCAGACCGCGAAGCTCAACACCGGCATAGCCAAGGTCCTTGGCGGCGGAGAGTATCTCGCTGAGGGTCCAACGGGGACAGCCGAGAGTGGAGAATGAAAATTTCATAATTGTGTCACGCCTTTTTATCTAAGCTCACGGATTGAAGCTGTAGTTGGGGGATTCCTTGGTGATGTAGATGTCGTGGGGGTGGCTTTCCTTAAGGCTGGCGCCGGAGATGCGGACGAACTGGGCGTTGGCCTGGAGGGTGGGAATGTCGGGAGCGCCGCAGTAGCCCATGCCGGAGCGGATGCCGCCGATGATCTGGAAGACGGTGTCTGCCACGGGGCCCTTGTGGGGAACGCGGCCTTCAACGCCTTCGGGAACAAGCTTTTTGGCGTTGGCCTGGAAGTATCTGTCCTTGCTGCCGCAGTTCATGGCGCCGATGGAGCCCATGCCGCGGTAGACCTTGTACTGTCTGCCCTGGTAGATCTCGCTTTCGCCGGGGCTCTCTTCACAGCCGGCAAGCATGCTGCCCAGCATGACCACGTTGCCGCCTGCGGCAAGGGCCTTGACAACGTCGCCGGAGTACTTGATGCCGCCGTCGGCAATGACGGGAATGCCGAACTCTGCGGCGACGCAGGCGGCGTTGTAAACTGCGGTGATCTGGGGAACGCCGATACCGGCGATGATGCGGGTGGTGCAGATGGAGCCGGGGCCCATGCCGACCTTGATGGCGTCGGCGCCGGCCTCGATAAGGGCGCGGGCGGCCTCGGGAGTGGCAATGTTGCCGGCGACGACCTGAGCGTTGGGGAAGGCGGCCTTGACCTTCTTCAGGCAGGCGATAATGCGGCTGTTGTGGCCGTGGGCAGAGTCAAGAACGAAAACGTCGCAGTTGGCCTCGGTGAGGGCGGCAACGCGCTCGAGAACGTCGGGAGAATCGCCGATGGCGGCGCCCACAAGCAGACGGCCCATGCTGTCACGGGCGGAGTTGGGATACTGGTGGGCTTTTTCGATGTCCTTAATGGTGATAAGGCCCTTAAGGGCAAAATTCTCGTCAACAAGGGGAAGCTTTTCGATCTTGTGGCGGCGGAGAAGATCCTTGGCCTGATCCAGAGTGGTGCCCACGGGGGCGGTGATAAGGTTTTCTCTGGTCATAACGTCGCCGATAAGCTGGGACATATCGTCCTCAAACTTGAGGTCGCGGTTGGTGATTATGCCGATGAGCTTGCCGCCCTCGCAGACGGGAACGCCGGAAATGCGGTATCTTCCCATGAGCTCGTCGGCGTCCCGAAGGGTGTTCTGGGGTCCGAGGAAGAAGGGCTTGGTGATAACGCCGTTTTCAGAGCGCTTGACAAGGTCCACTTCGGCCACCTGGCGCTCGATGGGCATGTTCTTATGAATAATGCCGATGCCGCCTTCGCGGGCGATGGAGATAGCCATGCGGGACTCGGTGACCGTGTCCATTGCGGCGCTCATCAGCGGAATGTTGAGGCGGATCTTCTTGGTGAGGTAGGTGGTGACGTTTATCTGTGCGGGAAGAACGTCGCTGGCGGCAGGAATGAGAAGAACATCATCAAAAGTGATACCGTCGTAAGCAAATTTGTAAGCAGGATCGGTGTTGACCATTTTTAGTGTATCCTCCTATATGTAATCAGAAATAAGGTTCTACTGGCGCAGTATATTATTTAGTAAATTATACTCCTTTCGGCACCTTTTGTCAATGGCGGATGGGGGGACGGGGCATGGCAAAGTCTACGAAAAAACATGGCACAGGAAGGTATATAAGGTCGGAAATTGTTGAAAGGGGGAGAAAAATGTGATACAATATACGGGGATGCCGAAAACTTATGCATATTTTCAGGTGAATGGGGGTCACGGGCACCGTGAAACACGTTTTTGTTATTAATCCCGCCGCAGGAAACACCGACAGCGTATCTGAGATACAGAGCCAGCTTTTTGCCCATGGCGCGGGCTACGACTGGGAGATATACGTCACACGTGTTCCGGGGGACGCAACGGACTTTGTCCGCCGCCGGGCCAAGGCCGAAAAGGGCCCGATCCGCTTTTACGCCTGCGGGGGGGACGGTACCCTTAACGAGGTGGCCACGGGTGCGCTGGGCTTTGAAAACGTAAGTATCGGCGTTTACCCCTGCGGAAGCGGCAACGACTACGTGAAGCATTTCGGCGGTAAGGACGCTTTTCTGAGCATTCCCGCCCTTCTGGCCGCGCCGGAGATCCCCGTTGACCTTATGAAGCTGGGCAAGCGCTATTCGATCAATATCTGCGACTTCGGCTTCGACACCGCCGTTGCCACCACTATGGCAAACGTAAAGCGCAAGGCCGTTATCGGCGGCAGTAACGCATATTACACCGGCGTGATCTGGGCGGTGCTTACCGCAATGAAGAGCAAATGCGAGATCTGGGGGGACGGGGAAAAGCTCAACGACGGAAAGATACTGCTCTGTTCTTTGGGCTGCGGAAGCTACGTTGGCGGCTCGTTCCGCTGTGCCCCCCGGTCAAAATGCGGCGACGGGCTTATGGAGGTCTGTATCGTCCGCCCGGTGTCCCGGCTGACCTTTATTCAGCTTGTGGGAAAATACGCCAAGGGCGAGCACCTTGAGGAAGAACGGTTCAAAAAATACATAACCTACCGCCGCTGCAAAAAAGTCCGCATCGTCGCCCCTCCGGGGTTTAAATTTTCCATGGACGGCGAGGTCATCTCCGTTGGAAGCTGCACCGTTGAGCTTCTGCACCACGCCCTCCGCTTCGCCCTCCCCGAAGGCGCAGAGGAGAGAGGCAAGCTCTTCGACGGCAAAAAAGCGTAAAGAAAAACCGGAAATAAAACCTGCCCGCTGTGATGCGCAACGGGCAGGTTTTTTTATGAAAAGAACGCAACCCCCAAGGCTTCCCCTTTTAGGGGAAGCTGGATCGCGAAGCGAGACTGATGAGGTGGAGCTTGCGAAGACGCCGTTGTTCGACACCGTGCCAAAGGCAGCCTCCACCTCATCCGCCCCTGCGGGGCACCTTCCCCTACAAGGGGAAGGCTATGCTTACCTCTCCCGGCAACACCGTGCCGAAGGCCACGTTTGCGGGCGTTCACAGAACGCCCCTACGGGCTGTAAAGATAGGATGGTGCTAAAAATAAAAGCACGTACCCAAGGCTCCCTCTCCGAGGGAGCTGGATCGGCCAAAGGCCGAGACTGAGGGAGTGAATGCACCGGCGTATCATCCCGTTTACCTTTTCCGGCGACATTGTGCCAAAGGCGACGTTTGCGGGAGGCTGATAGCCTCCCCTACGGGCGCAAAGACAACCCATGCACCGTAGGGGCAGATATCATCTGCCCGCCGGGGGAACCCATGTATCATCCCGGTTGCCCCTTCCGGCAATACTGTGCCAAAGGCAACGTTTTCCGGACGCCCCGGGAGGGGCGTCCCTACGGGCACAAAGATAATCCCTGCGCTGTTATTCGATACCGTGCCAAAGGCCGCCTCCGTGCCCTCTCCGCCCCTGCGGGGCACCTCCCCCGAGAGGGGGAGGTTTACAAGGCTTCCCCTTGTAGGGGAAGCTGGATCGGCCAAAGGCCGAGACTGATGAGGTGGAGCTTGCCAATGTGCCGTTGTTCGACATTGTGCCAAAGGCAGCCTCCACCTCATCCGCCCCTGCGGGGCACCTCCCCCGAGAGGGGGAGGTTTTTGGCGTAAGCCTGTAAAGATAGGATAGTGCTAAAAATAAAAGCACGTACCCAAGGCTCCCTCTTCGAGGGAGCTGGATCGGCCAAAGGCCGAGACTGAGGGAGTGAATGCACCGGCGTATCATCCCGTTTGCCTCTCCCGGCAACATTGTGCCGATGGCGACCTTTTCCGGACGCCCCGGGAGGGGCGTCCCTACGGGCGGTTGTTCGACACCGTGCTAAAGGCGCCCTCCGTGCCCCCTCCGCCCCTGCGGGGCACCTCCCCCGAGAGGGGGAGGTTTATTTGGGTCGATTGTTAAATCGACCATACCGCAATTATTCATTTGTTCCCCCGTATTATCCCGTTTGCCTTTCCCGGCGACATTGTGCCAAAGGCAACGTTTCGGGCGAACGCAGTTCGCCCCTACGTGCCAATGGGCCGTTGTTTGATACCGTACAAAAGGCGACCTCCGTGCCCCCTCCGCCCCGTTGGGGCACCTCCCCCGAGAGGGGGAGGTTTATATACGGGTCGATTCGTGAATCGACCCTACCGCAATT
>SVLY01000092.1 GCA_015067715.1 Oscillospiraceae bacterium
GCGGCGTAGCTGACAACGTCCCCAACACGCTTGCCCACAACGGCCTTGCCGAAGAGAGAATCCTCGGAGAGCTTGCCGTTCATGGGATCTGCCTCAACGGAGACGACGATGGTAACGGTCTCGGTGTCGCCGCCGCCGTAGTCCACGGTAACGGTGCTGCCCATGCCCACAACGTCTGCAACGCGGTCTTCGGCAGAGACGATCTCGTAATTGGCCAGCATGCTTTCGAGCTCGGCCATGCGGGAATAGAGCTTGCCCTGTTCGTTTCTGGCTTCGTCGTATTCGCTGTTTTCGGAAAGGTCGCCAAAGGCACGGGCCTCTTTAAGAAGGGTGGCAACTTCGTCAACGCGGTGTTCCTTGAGATACTTAAGCTCAGCCTTGAGCTCTTCGAATTTTTCTGCGGTAAGTCTTGTTTTTGCCATTTTGGTATTCACCTCAACTGATAGTACCTGCCGGCTAAATTCCCACTGCCGGAAAGCATAAAAAAACCAACCGTGTCTGCCGGAAAAAAGGGCAACACAGTTTCTGAACAGGCGTATTATAGCCCATTATAAAGATTATGTCAAGAGCAGAACTGTAAAAAATTTATATATATTGTAGAAAAACTGTCAAATCAGGTAAAATAGTGCCGCTGAGTTCCCGTGGGAGGGGGCTGTCTATAAGTTTTTGAAGGCGCAGGGAAAAAATCGTTTATTTTGCCATGTACATTTGTGCCGGGCAGAGTTATAATATTGTGGACTCAGAGGAAAGGACCAAGTGCACCAAATGACAAAAGACCGCCCCCGCCGCATATTCGATACCCACTGCCATATCTTCCCGGACAAGATCGCCCTTAAGGCCTCCGGCGCAACGGGAGATTATTACGGTGTGAAAATGCGCCATCCGGGCACGGTGGAGGTGCTTCGCTCTGCCGCCGGAGCAGCGGGAGTAACGGACTGTCTCGTGTGCTCTGCGGCCACGAAGCCAAACCAGGTCGCCGCCATCAACGACTTTATTGCCTCTGTCTGCAGGGGCGAAAAGCATTTCGTGGGCTTTGGTTCACTTCACCCCTATATGGAAAACATGGCCGGGGAGGCTGACCGCATGGCTTCCCTTGGCATTGCCGGCATAAAGCTCCATGCCGATTTCCAGGGCTTCCGCCTGGACGACCCCAAAGCCTACGGGCTCTACGAGGTCGCCGAAGGTCGTTTTCCCATTCTTTTCCATATGGGCGATGTAAACACGGAAAACACCGCTCCGGAGCATCTCCGGGATATCGTCCGCCGGTTTCCGAAGCTGAAGGTCATCGCCGCCCACCTGGGGGGCTACACCGTGTGGGACAGGGCCGCTCTGGCTCTGCCGGATCTGGATATAATGGTGGACACCTCTTCGTCCCTGCCCTTCATCGGCGGAAAGCGAGGCACCGAGCTTGTGCGTGTTTTCGGCGCGGAGAGATGTCTTTTCGGAACGGACTATCCCATGTGGGACCACGGCGAGGAGCTTGAACGCTTCGACGAAATGGACCTTACCGACGCCGAGCGGCAGATGATCCTCTGGGACAATGCCGCTGCGCTGTTTGACCTTGAAAAGATCTACGCGGAGGAAAATAAGTGATACAGGGCGCAATTTTCGATCTTGACGGAACCCTTCTGGATTCCATGTATATCTGGGACAATCTTGCCATAGTCTACCTTGAAAGCCTTGGCATAAAGCCCCGCCACGACGCAAAGCCGGTCTACGACACCTACGGCTACAGGGGAGCGGTGGACTTTCTTAAAAACGAGTACGGTGTCGAAGTCACCCGTGAGAAATACATGGAAGGCGTAAGAGCCATTCTTCAGCAGTATTACGAGGAAGAAACTCTTCCCAAGCCCGGCATTCCGGAATTTCTGGAGCGCATGAAGCAGAACGACGTTAAAATGATCATCGCCACAGCCACCTTCGAGGGTATGGTGGAGCCTGCCATGAAGCGCCTTGGGCTGGACGGGTATTTTTCCGGGATCCTCACCTGTCAAGGACTTGGCACCCACAAGACCGAGCCCCTTATCTATCGCGAGGCTTTGAAGAATCTGGGTACTGAGAAGGCGAAGACCCCCGTTTACGAGGATGCCCACTACGCGGCCAAAACCGTCAAGGAGGACGGGTTTGTGCTAATCGGAATTTCTGACGAAAACGAACCGGAGCGGGGCGAAGTTCAAAAGCTTTCCCACTGTTTTATAGAAGATTACAGAGATCTTGACCATTATTGGCGGTTTGTTGAGTCTCTGTAAAGTGAAATAACTTGTCTTTGTTGGTATGATTTGTCTGTTATAAAACTTTACACCCCTGGTTTTCAGGGGTGTAAAGTTTTGTTTTTTAAAAGCATTTTCCGTTTTTGCAATCTGCAGCGCCGGTTGGGTAATAACAGAGCTCGTTGGGGCACTGGCCTTTGTCCCGGAAGGCTGCAAGATTGCCCACCGTTGTGGCGGCGATATTGTCAAGGGCCTCTTCGGTGAGAAAGGCCTGGTGGGAGGTGACGATAACGTTTGGCATGGAGATGAGCCGGGCGAGGGTATCGTCCTCCAGAATGTGGCCGGAAAAGTCCCGGAAGAACAGGTCGGACTCCTCCTCGTAAACGTCAAGGCAGGCGCCGCCGACCTTGCGGCTCTTGATCGCGGCAAGCAGAGCCTCTGCGTCCACCAGGGCTCCCCGGGAGGTGTTGATTATGACCACGCCGGTCTTGCACTTTTCAAGGTTCTCTTTTCCGATGAGGTGGTAGGTCTCTTCGGTGAGGGGGCAGTGGAGGGAGATTATGTCGCTTTTGGCAAAGAGCTCGTCGGTGGTGGTGTAGCGCACGTTTTCACCGTCTGCAAAGCCGGGAGCGGGAAATTTGTCGTAGGCCAGCACCTTCATGCCAAAGCCCCGGCATATGTCCCCGAAGACTCGGCCGATGCGCCCCGTGCCGATTATGCCCACGGTCTTTCCGTGGAGGTCGAAGCCCGTGAGGCCGTTGAGGGAGAAGTTAAAGTCCTTGGTGCGGATGTAGGCCTTGTGGATACGGCGGACGGAGGTGAGCAAAAGTGCCATGGCGTGCTCGGCAACGGCGTAGGGGGAGTAGGCTGGTACGCGGAAAACGTGGAGTCTGCCGTGGGCGTGGGCCATGTCCACGTTGTTAAAGCCGGCGCACCGGAGCGCCACGTAGCCAACGCCCATTTCGGCAAGTCTGTCGATTACCGGGGCAGTTACGCTGTCGTTGACGAATACGCAGACCCCGTCAAAGCCCCGGGCGAGGTCGACGGTGTCGGGATTGAGCTTTGTCTCGTAATATTTAAACTCTATTCCGGCCTCGGCGCCGTAGCGGTCGAAGGCGGGAATATCGTAGGGTTTCGTATCGAAAAAGGCTATTTTCATTTTGGTGTGTCCCCTTTCGTGGTATATTGGTTGGTGCTGTGCATATTATACCCCGGGGAGTGGGGGATAATCCGTTGGAAAAGCAACGGACTTGAAAAATTTTTTTTGGAAACCTATTGACAAGCGGGAACGAAGAGAGTATAATACCGCACAAAGGTTGAATATCACAAGAAAGACTGTGACGAAGACGGTCGAAATGCGGAGTTTTCAGAGAGTTGGCGGCCGCTGCGAGCCAATAGCAAAGTGTTTCAATGACCTATCACTTCCGAGTCGAAGGACCGAACGCAGAGTCTCATCTGCCAGTAGACTCCTTCCGTATTGCTGCGTCAGGGCAAAGGGCTTGTTAGAGCCCGTAAAGTGGCGGATCTTATCCGCAATTTGAGTGGTACCGCGGGTCGTATAGCTCGTCTCAAAGAAATTTGAGACGAGCTTTTTTGTTTTATTCAAAGCCTTAATCCAAAAGGAATTGAAAAGGAGCAAATCATGGACTACAATCTTAAAGAGGTCGCAAGAAGAATAAAGGATCTTCGCGAAGCAAAGGGCTACACCACCGAAGAGCTTGCAAAGCTCACCGGCGTTTCACCGGAGGACTATCTCGTTCTGGAAAAGGGCGAAACGGATTTCAGCTTTACCTTTATTTACAAGTGCGCCAAGGCCTGCGGCGTTGAGGTCGTTGACATTCTCGAAGGCACCAGCTCTACCCTTACATCCTTTGCCATAACCAGAAAGGGCGAGGGTCTTAAGATCATAAAGAAAAAGGGCTTTGTTTACAACAACCTGGCTCCCAAGTTCAAAGATAAGCTTGCCGAGCCCTTCCTCGTCAAGTTCCCCTACCTTGAAGAAGAACAGAACGCACCCATCAAGCTCAACTCCCACAACGGTCAGGAGTTTGACGTTA
Organism: Oscillospiraceae bacterium; assembly: GCA_015067715.1. Taxonomy (GTDB): domain Bacteria; phylum Bacillota; class Clostridia; order Oscillospirales; family QAMX01; genus SIG499. The sequence continues at coordinate 4,268 of SVLY01000092.1, forward strand.
TCGTCAAGGGCAAGCTCAAGGTTCAGGTGGGCGAGCACGTGGACGTTCTCTCCGAGGGCGACTCCATATTCTACAACAGCCTTATCCCCCACGGCATGATCGCCGTCAGCGAGGGCGGCTGTGAGTTCCACGCCGTGGTTCTGAACCCCCAGGACGGTCAGGTCAGCGAGGAATACCCCGAAGCACCCTTCATCGCCGCCAAGACCGCCGTTGCGGAAAAGACTCTCCGCTCCGTTGCGGATAAGTTCATCGACTCCTACTACGACGAAAAGGGCGTTTTTGCGGGTATCTCCTTCAAAAACGAAGAGAAGTTCAACTTCGCCTTCGACTGCGTGGACGCCATCGCCGAAAAGAGCCCCGACAAGCTTGCCATGCTGTGGGTTGGCAACGACAAGAGCGAGAGAAGGTTCACCTTTACGGATATGAAGAAATATTCCGCAAAGACCGCCAACTATTTTGAATCACTTGGCATCAAAAAGGGCGACACCGTTATGCTGGTGCTCAAGCGCCACTACCAGTTCTGGTTCTGCATGCTGGCTCTCCACAAGATTGGCGCCATCGCCATACCCGCCACCAACCAGCTTGTTGAGCACGACTTCACCTACCGCTATAAAGCCGCCGGAGTAAAGGCCATCGTCTGCACCGCCGACGGAGCCGTTTCCGACGAAGCCGAAAAGGCCGCTTCTGAGTTCCCGGGCATGATCAAGATCCTTGTTGGCGGAAAGAAGGATGGCTGGAACGACTTTAACGTTGAGATGGAGCGCTTCAGCACCCATTACTACCGCACCGAAAGCACCCCCTGCGGCTCCGATCCCATGCTCATGCTGTTCACCTCCGGCACCACAGGCTATCCCCGCATTGCAACCCACTCCTACAAGTACGCTCTGGGTCACTATCCCACCGCAAGACATTGGCACAACGTCGATCCCGATGGTCTCCACTTTACCATCTCCGACACCGGCTGGGGCAAGGCTCTCTGGGGCAAGCTCTACGGCCAGTGGCTCTGCGAAGCGGCCACCTTTACCTACGACTTTGACCGCTTCCACTCCGAAGATATACTCCCCATGTTCAAAAAGTACAATATCACCACCTTCTGCGCACCTCCCACCATGTACCGCTTCTTTATAAAGGAAGATCTCTCCAAGTACGACCTCTCCTCTATAAAGTACGCCACCACCGCAGGCGAGGCGCTGAACCCAGAGGTGTTCAACCAGTTCAAAAAGGCCACCGGCCTTACCATCATGGAGGGCTTCGGCCAGACCGAGACCACACTTTCTATCGCAAACTTCGTGGGCTCCACCCCCAAGATCGGCTCCATGGGCAAGCCCAGCCCCCTTTACGACGTTGTGGTTCTGGATCCCGACGGTGTTCCCTGCAAGACCGGCGACACCGGTGAGATCTGCATCCGCGTTAAGGACAACGCCCCCTGCGGTCTGTTTATCGGTTATTACAGGGATGAAGAGAAGACCGCCGAAGTCTGGCACGACGGCTATTACCACACCGGCGACCAGGCCACTATGGACGAGGACGGTTACCTCTGGTACGTTGGCCGCATAGACGACGTTATCAAGTCCTCCGGCTACCGTATCGGGCCCTTTGAGATCGAAAGTGTTATCATGGAGCTCCCCTACGTTCTGGAATGCGCCATCACCCCCGTCCCGGACGAGGTTCGCGGACAGATAGTCAAGGCCACCATCGTTCTCACCCGCGGCACCGTTGGCACTCCCGAGCTGAAAAAGGAGATCCAGGAATACGTTAAGACCCACACCGCGCCCTACAAGTACCCCAGAATAGTCGAGTTCGTTGATGAGCTTCCCAAGACCATCAGCGGCAAGGTCAGACGCGTTGAGATCCGCAAAAAGGACCTTGAAAAGGCCAGAAGCTAAAGCAAAATAAAAAACTCCGCAGGCTGTCCCTTCCTTATTATATATAAGGAAGTTGCAGCCTGCGGTTTTCGTTTTTGTGCCGGATGGGGTCAATCCTCTTCCAGAAGCTTGGCGGGAGAAATTTTCAGCACCTGGGCGATTTTGAACAGGGTCTCAAGGGAAACACCGCGCACCGTGCCCGTTCCCTCCACCTGGCCGACGAAGTTCACGCTCTTGTCGATAAGCTCTGCAAAGGTTTCCTGGGTATATCCCGCCTTTTTGCGGTAATAGGCTATCTTCAGACCCAGGGTTATATATTTTTCAGCAAATTCGGTTTTCATCGTATTACCTCCCTGTAATAATAGTTTACAGGGAAGGGTAGTATAATTTAACTTTACCAGAGTAAAAGATTATTTACTTATAGTCAATAATACTGTATAATAAGTGGTAGAATATTTACTTGATGTAAGTGGCGGCGCCGTTCACCTTACCCTTTGCTTCTCAGAGCGGATTTGACGGCTGTGATCACCTCTGAGATGGCCTTGAGCTCTTCGGCGGTGCAGTCTGAGACGAGGCTGTCTATCATGCCGGCGTAAATGTGGGTGCTTTTCACAAGGCTTCCGCAGGCGAGCTCGTCAAGGCTTGCCCCAAGGGCGTTTGCAATGCTGACCATTGTGGGCAGACTCAGCTTTGTGGCCGCGCGCTCGATGTGGGATATGTTTGAGGGTTCAACTCCGGATTCCTCTGCAAGCCTTGCCTGGGTCCAGCCTTTTGCCGTTCTGAGCTCTTTTATTCTGTTGCCGATCGATTTATAATCTATTTCCATTATTAACACCTCATCACATCTTATTATTATTGTATATCCTATTAGGATATGCTAAAATAACACAGATATCCTAATAGGACACAAAATAATATTCCGTTATTTATGTGAGGTGTAAGCTGTGGAATGTAACGCCGTTTGTTTTATCGGGCACAGAAGGTTTGCCGGGGACGAAGCGCTTATAGAGAGGCTTCAATGCCTGATAGAGCTGCTGATAGTAAAAGAGGGGGCAAGCACTTTTCTCTTCGGGAGCAAAAGCGAGTTTGATGCGCTCTGTCTTTCTGCGGTGACCGGACTTAAGGAAAAGCACCCCCATATCCGCCGCATTTTCGTAAGGGCGGAATACCCTGTGATAAGTCCGGAGTACGAGGCGTATCTTCTGGATTTTTACGACGGGACCTATTACCCCCAAAGGCTCGCAGGTGCAGGAAAAGCGGCCTACGTTCTCCGGAACAGAGAGATGATAGACCGCTCACGTTACTGTATTTTTTATTATAACGAAGCCCGGCTTCCCCAAAACCGCAAAAGCGGAACAAAGCTCAGCCTTGACTATGCCAAAAGGCTTGGAAAAGAGGTGTACGTTTTATCGTGACGTCGGATCTTAAGATCCCGGCGCATAACGATCATCATTTTTGATCTGTACATCTTATTGTGCGTTCTCCTTTGCGGTGTTGATGGAGGCAACTAAGATGCGGCGGATTGTTCCGCATTGATTATAGAGATCAACAGTTGTTTCTCTGTTCAGAATGTCGGATTTAACAAACAGCTCCAACCAGTATTCAGTCTCGTAACACTCTTTTAAGGAAATTTGCAATTTGGCAATAAAGTCAGGCTTTCCGTGTGCATAATTTGCCTCATGGATATTTGCACCAATTGAGGTGGCAGAACGCTCCAATTGATTGACAAGAGAATAATGGCCTTTGATCGTTTC
>SVLY01000013.1 GCA_015067715.1 Oscillospiraceae bacterium
ATAGCCAAAGCCGATCTGGGTGTCGCCGGAACGGAAAGCCTCGGCCCACTGGGCACCGGCGGAAGCGTCAAAGACGACGTCGATCTTGTCTTCAAGAGCGGTGCCAACGGTCAGACCGTCGAGAACATCCTGGAGGTAGCTGGCGCGGAATCTCTGCTTATCGGTGTCGGAGGAGGAACCGTAGATAAGGGTGATGTTCTTGCTGGGATCATAGCCATACTCTTCGGGGTTGGCGAGGAGGATGTCGATGGCTTCCTGCATCTTCTGCTTAGCAAGAGTGGGGTTGTAGCCGGTGAGGGCGCTGTAAGCATCTTCGGTGGAGAGGTCAGCAAGATCGCCGCCGGACCACTTGCCGTCGGCGTTCTGCTCGAAGCCGTAGGCGCGGAGGATGCCTTCCTTGGCGATGGTAGCGTTACGGTACTGGCCGCCATCTTCGAGCTCGGGGGAGTTCTCGATGTCGTAGTAGTAAGCAACGTTCAGGAGGCCGAAGCAGGGAACTGCAGAGCCGGGCCAGATCTTTTCAACGATGTCGCTTCTGTTGAGAGCGAGGTTGAAAGCATGTCTGAATTCCTGGATGGCAAGGATGCCGTTGTTGTTTTCGCTGTTCTTAAGAGTGGAGAGGTTGCTGTAGAGCTGCATGCCGAAGGTACCGGTGGAAGTAGAGGTGAAGTACACGTACTTGGAGTCGAGGTACTCGGCAACGTTCTCGGTCTGGAGGGAAGCGTCGTCGTAGGAGCCGTTGAGGAAGCCCATCCACTTGGTGGCGAACTCTTCAACCTTGCGGCAGTTGATAGCGGTGATGTTGTACTGGTTGGCGTACTGTTCCATGTTCCAGCCATACCAGTTCTCGTTCTTGACCAGCTTGTAGTGGGAGCCGGCTTCGAACTCGACGAGCTTGTAGGGACCCCAGCTTGCGGTGGTCTCGAGGGAGGAGTTGTAGTTGGAGGTCCAGAGGGTAGCGCCGTCAGCGGGAGCGATCTTGGAAGCCTCGTACTTTTCCTTGTGAACAACGGGGAGGCTGGAGAAGTAGTAGGGAGCCCAGACGGAGAGGCTGCCGTCTTCCTTCAGGAAGGAGTAAGCCTTGTCAAGGCAGAGAACGATGGCGTTCTCATCTTCGATGGCGTAGATACCAACGGAATCCCAAGCGACATCGCGGTTGGTGTTCTCAACGTAGATGCAGGCATCGTAGCCGGTGCCGGGCTCGAGGTAGGGACCATAGTTATCGGCAAGGAACTTACCGGAAGCGGCGTCGGAGCCGTCAGCGTTGGAGTAGACGGTCTCGTCGGTGAGGAGGACGTACTCGGGGCACTCGTTGCCTTCGGCATCGAGGTAACCCTGGGTTCCCCACATGTTCCAGATGTTAACGTAAAGGGTCTCGCCTGCGTCAAGAGCGGCCTGGACGGACTCATAGCCCATGGTGCCGATGGTCTCGTAGGTGCCTTCCTGGTTCTGGAAGAAGTATACCTTGGAGTTCTTGATCATCAGGGTGTCGTAGTAGGTGTTGGCGCGGAAGTTCATGAAGGCGGGGTCGAGGAGCTGCTTCATGGAATACTCGAAGTCAGCAGCGGTGATGGCGGTGCCATCGTCCCACTTAAGGTCGTCGCGAAGAGTGATCTTCCAGGCGTAGCCGCCTTCGGCCTTCTGCTCGTCGGTGTAGCCCCACTTTGCATCAACAGCAGAGGTAACGTCCTCAAGCTTGGTTGCTGCAGAGTAGTTGGTGGTGTAGGCGCCGGGAACAAGGGCTTCCTTGTTGATGGTGCCGTCGCGGTTGAACTTCTCATCGTTCTCGAACTTGTAGTCGTACTCGAAGAAAGAAGAACCAATGTAGCTCATGATCTGAGTATCATTGTTGTCCGCGTAGGTGAACTCGTTCCAGTTGCTGGGCATTACAGATGTGGTGGTGTTGTACTCGGCCTGCTTGAGATCAGCATCCTTGACAGTGCCGCCACAACCGGCGAAGGTGGTAGCGACGAGCACAAAACACAAAACCATCAAAAGAATGGATCTGAGTTTCCTGTTCATTTTTGTTTTCCTCCATTATAATGTGATATAATCTGTATTCGTTACCCGTGAAGCATTTTAGTGCAATTTCCGCGCCAGAACCCACGTGATTGCACAGATACCCCATGGAAACATACACATATATGATATTGTAGCACATGCCTTTTCGTTTGTCAACCATAGCTTGACATTATTTGGTGAATTTATGTCGAATAATCACAGCGGAGTATAGCAGAAACAGTGTATATACATAGCAAAAAATCAACTATAGTTAAGGTGGATAATTCCTGTCTGTGAGTGGGAAAGCAAAGGAAATACCGGGATAAATCCGGAATAAATAGGTTTATATTATGTGGAATTACGGTTAAATTGTGCGAAGGTATTAAGTGCGGGGAACAGATATGACGAAAAAAATACTTTTTCAGGGTAAATTACACTTCTTTTTTTCCGGGGCTTAACCCCGGGGAGACCTTAAGGGTACGGTTGTTTTATAATGGGGAAGAGCCTCTGACTTCCGGGCGGGGGAGCGGAAAAAAGGGAACACAGACTTATCTTCCTATTTATATATATTAATATTGCATTGCAGGAGCGGAAAGATGTTTGGCTCCCGAAAGACAAAGTGGGGCGAAGTTTGACAAGACAGGATGATAAGGGTATAATTGAGCTGACATTCCAGGTTTATACTGCTTTTTCGGAGGTTCTTATGAGGCTCACTTTGGACGACCCGGTTCTTGTTTATGCGCCGGAGATGAACGGGGAGCTTGCCCGTTGGGGCGTTTATTCAATTCCTCGCATGTGGCGTGCACCCGGGGGCGAGCTTGTGGTGCGCTTTAACGGTGAGGAAGATTCTTCGGATATGGAGAACATGCAGAGAGCGCCCAATTTGTATTTTACATCTCGGGATAACGGGCAGACCTGGGTACCCTGTGAAAACGGTGAGGCGCTTTACAGTATCTCGGTGCTTACGGGGATAGATCCGCCTTATAAAAAACTGAGAAACGGAGACATTGTTTACGTCAAAGCCGTGTCCGGCCTGCCGCCGTTGAAAAACACGGTCTTTCAAAAGGAATTTTTCTCAACAAACAGGGCTGAGATCCTCCGGACTTACCGGTTTGGTGATATCCCCCGGGAATGCCGATGCGTGATGTTTGGCAGGATAAACCGTGCAGAGGGCACCTGTGAGGAGACGGAGGCCGAAATGGATTTTCCGGAAAGGGAGATCTACGTGGTCTCACAGGCTCTCTCGGAAGGGGCTTACGTTAAGGTGGAGGAATACGTTCAGCCGTTTATTTTCAGGCTCCCGTATTTTTCTTCCCTGTGTGAACTGAACAACGGCCATCTTGCGGCTGTGTGCTGTGGCCAGGATCCGGACGTGTCGGACCGATATTGCGGAGAGGTCTACCTTGTTGTTTCGGAGGACGGGGGAAGGACCTGGAAAAAGCGTTCCGCGGTTGCCCGCAGCGGCGATTCACTGCCCTTTGGATACGGCGGTGACGGCTGTGAGGTGTCACTTGCGGCAGACGCCAACGGCGACCTGTACTGCGCCATGCGCATGGACGGGAGCATAGTCGAGCCTCATCCCACCGATACCATGCTTTGTATTTCCCGTGACGGGGGCTACACCTGGTCAAAACCCAGGGCAGTTGCCGATTCCAGCGTGACACCTCATATCATCGCCCTTGGAGAGGTGCTTGTTCTGATCTACGGCAGGCCGGGAGTCCATATAAAATACAGTACGGATCACGGAGAGACCTGGAGTCAATCTATCCCGATAATCGGCAAAACTCTTTCCCGGGAGCGTGCAGAGGGCAGAAGCGATTACGAAAGCAAATACGGACATCCGTACAGCTATGCAAATACCTTCTGGGAACGAATCTCAGATAATGAGATCATTCTTCTCTACAATGATCTTAAATATCCTGACAAAAACGGTGTGCCCACCAAGGCGGCGTTTGTAAGAAGGATCAGACTGACCGATGAAACAGATGAAATAATAACAGCGGAGTGAGATCCACCCCGCTGTTTCTGTGCGTATACGCTATTGCTCTGAACCGGCGTATGATCAAAAGTCTATCTGTTGCTTTGACCAGCCGCAGTTGGAATAGGAGTTTCCTTCAAAGCTCACTCTTCGCAGAAGAGTTGCCGTTTCCTCCTGAAGGCCGCTGTAGTCACTCCACGTAAAGAATTTTGCGCCGAGCTTTTTGGCGCATCCGGGGATGGAGGGCATATGCTCCTTCAGAGTGTGCCACGTGGTGAGCATGATGCCGTACATGGCATTGTCTCTGACCGTCTGAACGTGTGCGCTGTAGTTCTGTTCGTTGTACCACGGAGCGCCTATCACGTCTCTTCCGCAGTTTTTTAGGGACACCAGAGAGGGGATCGGGGTCTCAACGCATTCGTACTGCCAATCCACGAAGACCGTGGAGCCTGCCATGGAGTTGCGAAGCAGGGCGACCTCGTCCTTTTCTCCAACGGTGTAGCAGTTGGGGAAAGCCCCTCTTTCAAGAAGCATATCCATCCAGAGCATGGGCCGTCTGCCCTCTGCCTGGGCTTCCCGTGTGAGCTTGCCAAGGTAGAGGGCAAGATTTTTTCTGAGCTCACCGTTCCGGGTGATAAAGTATGCCTCGTCACAGCCCAGATGGACGTACTCGCCGGGGCCGAAGAGCTCGTATAGCTCCGTTCTCACCTGTTTTAACAGGGAAAAGACCTCCGGTGAGTTGATGTCCCACGCCCAGCCGTCGGGAGTGAAAAGCCGCTGAAGCCCGGGATCCTGATCCAGCACCACGTGTTTGCCGTAACACAAACGGGAACCCGTGGCGTGACCAAGCTGGTTGTACATGGGTATGGGCTCCATTCCCAGCTCTCTGCACTCATCTATAAGCTCTTTTGCCTGTGCTTTTGTAAAGGCGTGGGGCCAGGAAAGCTCCTTCAGGCAGTCGTACCTCAGCATTCCCCAGAATTCGATGACCACGTGGGTATACTGGCAAAGTGCGGAAAGGCGGATCAGCTTTTTGATGAAGTACAGGTCGTTTTCGGGGAAAACACAGATATGTATCATGCGGTTCGATATGGCGTAACCGCTCTCCTCGTAAACGGACATGATTCTGAAGCCGTCTCCGTTTTGCTCGATTTTCATCAGCAGAGACATAAAACCGTGCATCAGTCCGCCGTAATCCCGGCCGACGATGGCGATGCCGTTTTCGCTGACGGACAAAACGTATTCTTTTCCTTGGGGAAGGGTTGGCAAAAGGACAAGCCCGGAGCGGAAGGTGAACTCTTCGCCCTTTTCAAAGCAGATCTCGCCCTTTGTAAGGGTGAAGCTGTTCCAAAGTCTTTTGACGGTTTTGTTATTCATCCTCTGATCCGCAACCGCGGAAAAGCTCTTGTCCGGAAGCAGAAAATATTCCATTTCAGTTCACCTCAGATCCTTACTCAAGAATAAACAGGGCGCGCATTGCGGGGACTCTCACCGTTTCGCCCGGGGAAAGGGACTTTACTGTGCCGTCGGAAGGATCCCATATCTCGGCCTCTGCCTTGCCGCAGTAGGGGAGTGCGGCGTCTGTTCGGGATTTGTTTGCCAGCATATACAGCGTTCTGCCGTCGTTTGCGGTGAATTTGCCCCTCAGGACAGTTCCGCCCTCTGCACTTCCTCTGAAAGCATCGGTATTTTGACTGTCCAGCGCGGAGATGATCTCGGACAGGGCGGAAACAGGCAGGGCATTGGGGGCGAGCGCTTTTCCGGTCTGCGCATCGAAGCGGGGCTTTTCTCCGCAGAAGATCACGTTGACGCCTGCCTTTGACAGGGTCTCAAGTGCTGCGTAGGCGTCGCCGTACATAACGTCCACACCGGGCAGGAGCAGGTTTTTCACGGGACAGCCGGAGATCATCGCCGTACCCGTTTCTTCTGCCGTGCGTGCGGCGGAGAGAATATCCTCCCGGTCGACGTAATAGTAGTCGTGGCCGCCTTCGTACACGGCCCGTGCCAGCGCGGAGGTCGCTTCGTCTGCCTTGTGGTCACAGGTCTGCCAGCTTCCGCAGTAGGCGGGCTTCATCTTGGCCTGTGCATCCTCGAGGGGGTAGTAAATGAAGGTATCGCAGAGGTTGTGAAGTCCGTCCAGCACAGTGCCAAGACGCCCCACGTACTCGTTGAACCAGACCGTTTCCCCCTGATTTGTGTAGCCCTTGGCGTTGGGAAAGATGCCGCCGCGCCAGGAAGAAAAGTCAGCGCCGAAATAGGAATTCGTGTGCCGTACACCTGCGAGGTACAAAAGTCCCATAACTGCGGTCATGTTGTCAAGGGGGGCTTCTTTGAAGGTCTCTACGTTTGCAAAGGGACAGATCTCCACCATCATTCCGTTGGTCTGTTTTTTGCGCACCGCCATCTGGGCGTACTTAGCGGTGTTGTAATCGTAAATCTCGGGGTAACAGCCGAGCACGTCTATGCCGGGGTAGCTTGCCGCAGACAGAACACGCACGTAGTTTCCGTATTGCATAACGTGCTGGCTGACAGATTCCTCGCAGACGTAGTGGCCGGAAAAGCCGCAGCCGTGGGCTTCGCACCACCGGGCGATCTGGCCGGAATAAGCCTCGGAGATCAGCTTGCCCACAAGCTCGTAAAACTTAACGCGGATGGGGTATGCGTCCGTGCCGCCCTCGAAGAGCAGGGGAAGGTTTGGGAGTATGGACTGGCCGTATTCCGCCTCGTAGGCCTCAAAAAGCCCGTCCACCCATGGGGCGAGGGCGTAGTTCCAGGTCTCGTAATCCCGGGCGTAGGAGGTGTGGAGGCTGGGCTCGTCGGTAAAGACGTTTGCGGCGCGGCGGTAGGCGTCGGGGATGGCCGCGGCTATGGGCTCAAAGCACAGATCGAGAAAGCGCCTGACCGCGCGGCGGTCCATGACGTTGATATTGTTCTTAAAGGAGGAGACGTTGTGTGTGGCGTGGGAGCCCTCGTGGGCGTCCTTTACGCAGAAGATAAACAGGATCTCCCGCTGAGCCAGGTCGCAGACGACCTCGGTATCGGTGAAGGGCACAGCCTCCATTTTGTCGAACTGAACGAAGGTGTCGTCCAGCCGGGGAATGTACAGGGGATACTTTGCCGCCCAGATGATTTTGTCGGAGACGTCGTCCAGATGGTAGTGGACGTGTTTGGGCTCGTAGGCTATGCGGCGGACCATATAAAAGCCCTTGGCGCGAAGCTCGGGATGGCCGTCCAGCACAAGACCGCCGCCCTGTCCGCTGGGGTAACCGTCCTCGTCGTATATCCAGATGCCAAGTTCATGAGCCTCCATGGCATCCATCAGCGTTGCAAACTTGCGGAGATTATCTTCGGAAGAGGTAAAGCCGCCTGCAAACGGAACGTTTGTGACGGCGCCGCCGTAGCCGTATTCGCGGTAGGCATCCATATGGGCGTTGTGGTCACCCATCCAATGGTGGGTCATGGGAAAGACCCGATAGCGCAGAGCCGGGTTTTTAAACTCATTATGATCGGTCATGGCGAGATTCCTTTCTGACGTTTTTTCCTGAGTTCAGTATATAGAATTGCAGAGGCTTTGTCAAGCATGGCGGTTGAATTACCGGGAACACGGTGGTATACTAATGGTACTCGGCATGGGGAGGCTATATTATGGTTCGTGATAAAGACATATACTCTCAGATGGAAAAGAATACGGTTGACTCTAAAGACCAGCTTAAGGACAGCGCCTGTGTACGCTTTATAAATCCGGACGGAAAAGGCAGGCGCGTCATGTTCGTGGGAAACTCCATTACCCTTCACGGAATACTGCCGTCCATCGGGTGGTATAACGAGTGGGGCATGGCGGCGTCCAAAAAAGAAAACGACTACGTTCATATCCTTATGGACCGGATCAACGGGATCACGCCGGATTCACGGTTTTGCATTTGCCAGGTTGCTGAGTGGGAAAGAAATTACAAAGCCGGGGAGACGGTGTATTCTCTCTATGAAAATGCACGACATTTCAATGCGGACATGATCGTGGTGAGATTAATTGAAAACTGCCCGAAGGATGGTTTCGATCCGGAAGTTTTCAAAAAAGAATTTGATGCCCTTCTCGGTTTTCTGAACAAGTCTCGGAAAGCGGAGTTGATCCTCACGACCGGCTTCTGGAGGCATCCCGGGGACAGCACGATCGTCGAATACGCAAATGAGAGGGGTCTGCCCTGTGTTGAGCTTGGCGATCTGGGCGAGTCGGACGAGATGAAAGCTGTGGGGCTCTTTGAACACAGCGGTGTTGCCGCCCATCCGGGCGATACGGGAATGAAAACTATCGCAGAGAGGATCTTCGGCGCAATAGCAGGAATAACTGCAGAGCGCAGATAAGTTCCCTGTGCCGGGGGGAGCAAACAAATAATGATCCTCGGTGAAAAAATGGCACATATTGACCTGTGAACAGCTAAAGCGAGGTGGATTTCACCTCGCTTTGATAATAAATGGCAGATACGTTCCCTGTTGAGTAGGGCGGGGGTTTACTCCCGCCGCAATGAAGGATGCACCATACTTTGCTGATGAATAATGAATAATTGGTAGGGGCGATTTGAAAATCGCCCTATATTGCCGGGAGGGCGAGCGGGATATAACGCCGGGAGCCCTCTCAGTCTCGCTTCGCGATCCAACTCCCCCGAGTGGGGGAGCCAAGTGGGTTGCGTACTGTATTTTTAACTTCTGCTAATCTTTACAGGCACAAATCAAAAACCTCCCCCATCGGGGGAGATGCCCCAAAGGGGCGAAGGGGGCACGGGAGCCGAATGAATAATAAAATCGCGAAAGTTCGGTGTGCCTTCGTCGGAATCGGAATAAAGCAGGATCTGCCGATATCTCACTGTTGGGGGCAAAGTAATATTCTGTAAAAAACTTTGCAACTTTTTTCGGAAGTGCAACACTGTTTTAGTGAAAGGTGGATTTAAAAATGGCAATAGAGAAATCGGTGAAAGAGGAATACCTCAATTTGCTGACTCAAAAGTATATGGATATGCTGTTTTATTTCAGTCTTAAAAAGACGGGAGACAGTTTTGAGGCAGAAAACCTGGCTCAGGATATTTTGCTTAATATTATTACCTCGCTTGAGAAAGGTAATGAGCCGATAAATTTTGAGGCGTGGGTTTGGGGAATCGCCCGTAACCGTTACAGTGTATGGGCGAAGGTTAAGCATAATCGAAATGAATTTTTCGTAAGCCCGGATCCTGGAGATCATGGGATTTCAGATGAAACAGCAAATACAGAAAACAAGGTTATTGATAGTGAAGACTTAAATTTGCTCAGAAGAGAGCTTGCCTTTGTTTCATCGGAATATCGCAATATTGTAGTTGCCTATTACATAGAGGACAGAAAAATAAGAGATATTGCTGTTTCCTTGGGGCTTCCTGAAAGCACGGTAAAGTCTAAGCTGTTTCGTGCCAGAAAAATTTTGAAAGAAGGTATGAATATGTCAAGAGAATTTGGTTTAAGAAGCTACAAACCCGGAGACGTTGTTTTTGCCGCAAGCGGTTCTCAGCCGAGCGGTTTGCCATGGAAAGCAGTTCGAAGAAGTTTGCCGAAAAATATATTGCTTGAATTAGATAACAATCCCCTTACGATAGAGCAATTGGCTATCGAATGTGGCGTTGCTATGCCCTATATCGAAGATGAAGTTGAATTGCTTTTGGATGCAACACTACTTAAAAAGGTCGGCAACAAATATGTAACAAACATTTTTATTGCCGGCAAAGAATGTCAGTATGAGATTTGGATGGCACAGAGAGAACGTTCGAAAGAGCGAAGCCAAATGATAGATACTGTTGTTACTGATTCAATTGCCGGTTTCCGCGAAGCAGGAATCGTTAAAAACAATATGAGTGATAACGACCTGAAATGGTGGGCGGTGATTTTTGCGGTAGATTGCTTTGTGAAGAGTCTTGATGGGTATGATATTTATTATCCCGAAAAACGTTCAAATGGAGAAGCGTGGGGATTTATAGGGTATGAATTATATGATGAGCCCGAAAAAACTTCAATGGGGCACAACGGTTCCGGTGATGGCACAGCAATGTTTTGGACGTATAAAATCGGGGATGACTCTTTGAATCTTTGGGACAGGGCAGGTGAAATGGGGTATACTCACGCGCGCTTCTTCGCAGATGTTCTTAAGAACAACCGAAATTATTCTGAGTTTTCGGAAAACGAAAGAGCGGCTTGGAAAGATATTGAAAACCGGTTTGCGCATTTGGATGAGGACGGAAACATTGTTTCTGATATTCTTGTTTTAGCCGGTGACGCAAAGCAGAAGTGTGTAGAAATCTTACAATCACATCCACTGGCAACAGAACTGAAAGCGAACTTCAAATCCGCTTATGATGATACTGTTAAGATCCTTAAAAGGTACAGTCATCCTGTTTTGGAAAAACAGCTTACATACTGTGCATCAATGATTATACTGAATACACGAATGATGACAGTGCATGATGAGATTTTGGCGAATAGACTTACTGTCCCCGAAAAGCCTGATGAGAGCACGATTGCAATGTGGATAGAATACAAATAAGCTTTTTAGTTAGCGAAGGGTGCAAATGAATAATTGATCCGTAGGGACGCCCCTCCCGGGGCGTCCGAAAAGTATTCCGGCGGGTAGGGCGGGGGTTTACTCCCGCCGCAATGAAGAATGCACCAAACTTTGCGAATGGATAATGAACAATTGGTAGGGGCGATTTGAAAATCGCCCCATAATGCCGGGAGCCCTCTCAGTCTCGCTTCGCGATCCAGCTCCCCCGAGCGGGGGAGCCAAGTGGGTTGCGTATTATATTTTTAACTTCTGCTAATCTTTACAGGCACAAATCAAAAACCTCCCCCCATCGGGGGAGGTGCCCCAAAGGGGCGAAGGGGGCACGGGCGCCGAATGAGATCGCGAAAGCAAATGAATAATTGATCCGTAGGGACGCCCTGGGAGGGGCGTCTGAAATAGTCCGCCGGATCGAGGCTCGTGTTACAATAGGGCAAACCGTTGGAAGCCCGCATAAACACTGGGTTTTTTGTTAGTTTGCCCTATTGAACACAAGGGTGACGGAGTTTTGGCGGTTTTTATACATAGCAAAAGCGAGGTGAAATTCACCTCGCCGTCTTTTCACAAATCAATTTTCCGTTGAAATCTATTTCATAGTAGTTTTTTTCAAAATCAAATAACTTTATTCTATCATTACATAGCTCAAAGGCTTTTGTGTTATCGAGAGTAACAAAAATATCTCTTGCTGAAAACTTCCACTTAACCTTAAAATCAAAATCAAGCATAATAATTTCTATTTCACCATAAATGATATATCCGCTTTCGACTTGATAGATAGAAAAATTGACACCAAGGGTATCAATGCTCTTAAAACACATGAGTTGTCCTGTTGAAACGTCGATTTTCAATATAGTATCGTTTTGTAATATGGTCAAGTTGTTGTCAACCAATATGGCACAATCTTCAATACTGGAATAAAAATCTCCTATAATGGCAACTCTTATTTTCTGTAAGTTAGAATTTATTGTTAGTGAAAATATTTTTACAAAACTATTATCTGTTAAATCGTTTGGATTATATGTGTAATCATACTTTTTGTTGTCAGCAGAATTGATAGTATATGTATTATCTTCTTCAATGCAAATATCATATAAACCATTTTTAATATGCACAGAATCACCGCCTTTGTTTAATTATAGCACATTCCGTTTTAAAAGTAAATCTTGCAGTATAATTTCCCACGAGTTACAAATAATAGTATCACGATTTGAATTATAAGGAGTTTATATATATGAAGGCAACCGGAATAGTCCGCCGGATCGAGGAATGCGTTATAATAGGGCAAACCGCCTGAAACCCGCATAAAAACTATGGTTTTTGCTGGTTTGCCCCACCCGACGTATTGGTGTCAAAAACGGGTTTTGGCGATTTTAGAAAGGAGCGAAAATCATTCTAAATATGCGTCAGAGATCCATACTCTGTTGCAGCCAAAACTAAAGCTTCAAACTGTCACAAAGCCGGATGAGATTTATGCCTCGTCCGGCTTTTCTAAATAAATATAAAGAAGTTTCTAAAACCTATTGCAATTTCGTAGTATGTGTACTATAATAGTGATGATGTTTTTTAGAGTAATGAACTTTTGACGTGCCAAAGACGACATGAGGTAATATAAGCGTGATACGAGTAGACAGAAAAGAACTTACTCGCAGTGAGATTGTTCGGGTTGCGGCTAACTGTTTTTTGAATGACGGTTACACCAAAACGACAGTAAACTCTATGTGCAAGAAATTGAATATGAGTCCCGGTAATATGACCTTTCATTTTCCGACCAAAGAGCATATGCTATCAGAGCTGGTTGAAATACTTTGCAAGTATCAGTGGAAGATGATGGAGGATGAAGCCAAGGACGGACACAGCTCCATCATGGCGAAATGTCTGGAGCTGCTGACCATTGCTTCTGCCTGCGAGCAGGATGAAGTGGCAAAGGATTTCTTTCTGTCCACCTATCGAAGTGAGCTGTGTATGGAGTTGATCCGCAAGAGCGATACAGATCGAGCCAAAGAGGTGTTTAAGAAATACTGTCCCGACTGGTCAGATGAGAATTTCTCGCAAGCGGAAACCTTGGTTTCAGGCATTGAGTATGCTGTGTTTTTCACCACTTCCGACTCCGCACCGTTAGACGTTCGGGTAGCAGGAGCGCTCCGAACGATCCTTTCGATCTATAATGTACCCAGGGAAATTCGGGAGCAAAAAATCAAGAAGGTGCTTTCGATGAATTATCAAAAGCTGGGTATTGATACCTTAACGAAGTTCCGGGAGTACGTAGATCAAACAACCGAACAGGCTTTGTTTGACCTGCTGAAACGAAAGAATTAAATGCAGAATGCAGAGTGCAGAATGCAGAATGAGGAACGGGTAATGGATAATATTATTGAAACGAAGAGTTTTGATTTTGCAGTAAGAATTGTAAAACTCTATAAGCTTTTATGTGAAGAAAAACATGAGTTTGTACTATCGAAACAGCTGCTTCGAAGTGGAACAAGCATCGGTGCCAATGTTGCGGAAGCGCAAAAGGCACAAACAAAACCTGATTTCAACGCAAAGATGAACATTGCATTGAAAGAGGCAAACGAAACGCATTATTGGTTGAAATTGTTACATAAGACAGAATATTTAACAAACAAAGAATTCACAAGCATTGAAGCCGATATCGACGAAATCATCGCTATATTGGTATCCATATGCAAAAAAAACAACAACTAATTCTGCATTTTGCATTCTGCACTCTGCATTTACTTGGAGGAAACGATATGAAAACGAAAAAACAATTTACAAACCGCATACTTAGTCTTGTGCTGGCACTTGTGATGGTGGCAGGGTTACTGCCGATGAATGTGCTTAAAGCGAGTGCGGCGGATTCTTCAACTGAATCCGTAACGATTGATTTGGCTACTTTAACGCAAGACATTCTTTTGGGAGAGAATCACACCTATTCGCTCGACGGCGGTGCAACCTATACAGAATATGTCGGAAACCTGATTTTTACCGGAACGACCGCATATTCCATTATGGTCAACGACGGTGCAGGCACCCACGACATAATTTTAGATAATGTAAGCATGAGCAACAAAAATAAGAATGGAAACATCAAGATTGATGCGGGCGAAGTTCTGAATCTTACGCTCAAGGGAACAAACACGCTTTCGCAAACCGGAGGCAACCTCTCTAATTGTGCTCCGGCTATCAACCTTGGCGTAGGAGCAACACTTACGGTCACAGAAGCAAGCACCGGTGTCCTGAATGCACGAGGCGGGTATGCTTCTCCTGCAATTGGCGGAAGATGGTATTTCACGGTTAACATTTACGGTGGCACAGTCAATGTAAGTCCCAACAAAATTACCGGTGGAGGAATTGGATTTATATACAACGCGGCCAATACGAGCCCAACGAACATTCATATAAAGAATGCGGTTGTCAATGCGTCGGGTGAAGGTGGCTATGCTGCAATTGGTGGCGGCAAAGCGGTTTACACCGATGGATCTGACGTCAATATTACAATAACAAACTCTACCGTTACCGCCAAAGTACCATACGATGGCGTTGCGGCGATCGGAGGCGGAGTAGACGATAAGAATACATACCATGTCAAAATTGAAAATTCTGTTGTGAGTGCAACAGCAGGTATGTACTACGGAGCAGCGATTGGTGTTTCCCATACCGGAACCGTAGGAAATATTGAAATTATCAATTCCGTTGTAACAGCAAAAGGAGGTAATCAAGCAGCCGGTATCGGCGGAGGTCCGAAGACCAATATAGGAAATATTCTGATTCAAAATTCCACGGTAACCGCAACCGGAGGTGATGGTGCCGCCGGCATCGGCGGAGGTGCCGAAAACAAGGTTTCGGAAAATGATAAGGTAACGATTATCGGAAGTAATGTTCATGCCAGCGGAGGCACCGGAACAGTTCATTACGGACGACAAGGCACGGCATTCCCGATCCGGAATCATAACGGGGACGATGTCGCATTGACAAAAATTACCCTGCAAGGTGTAAGCCGGGATGTGAAGGTAACAAAAATTTCAACAGCAACCGGTTATGAAGATATTGACATTATGACCATCGGAGGTGTTCTGTATATCTACTTGCCGGAGGGTGAAAGTCCTACGAAAGTGATCGCCAACGGTCAGGAATATGTTGGAACCGTAACGGATAAGGTCGGCACCTTTGTTTTTGAGCACACCTGTGAGGTCGGAGAAAAAGGTACGCCTGCATCTTGTGGGAAGTATGCGGTTTGTGGACTTTGCAATCAGGACTTTGGCGGGATGCTTTCACACGACTATGTGTATTCGGCCAGCGGAAATGTGCTTACGGAAAGCTGCTCAAATTGTGGACACAACGAAACAGCAACACTGAACGCTGACCAAGCATATGTCTATACAGGAGCGGCAATTACCAACGCTGTTGTGAAATATTCTGACGGATGGCAGGGAGAGAGACCTACCGAAATTAGCTACGAGGGCAACATTTCGGTGGGAACAGCCACTGCCAAAATTGAGATAGAAGGCAAACAAATCAGCACCACATTTGAAATCAAGACAGTAGATATCAACGGTGCAACGGTTACGCTCGATCCCGAAAATGGAACTTACAACGGCAACGCTTTTGTTCCAAACATTATAGTTACATTAAACGGTGTAACCCTTATAAAAGACACCGATTATACCCTTTCCTGGGATAAAACAGGCTTTATAAACGCAGACAACTACATTGCTACCATTACCGGTAAGGGCAATTTCACCGGTACCCAAACCGCGACGTTCACCATTGACCCAATAGAACTGGATGAGACCAATACAGTTGTTACGCTTGATCAGGACACCTTTGTTTACGACGGCACGGAGCATAAGCCTACCGTAGCAGTAACCTTTAATGGCGCTACGCTGACGGAGGGCGTTGATTATCGGGTATTCTATTCCCAACCAATGAAGATGGTGAACGGCAAGGTTGATAAATGGTTCGGTGATCATATTACCAGCATGGAATGTGTGGATGTGGACGGCGATTATTACGCGGTAGTGATCGGCCTTGGCAACTTCCGTACAAAGGATGCCTTTACTCTGTATGCTAACTTTGTGATCGAGAAAGCCACCGTCACCGAGCCCACCATTGCCGGCAAACCCTACACCGGTGCTGTGCAGACAGCGGATATCACAGATACAGAACTCTACACAGTCGTTAAAAATGACGGCGGTACGGGCGTAAAGCAGAACGGTACTTACGATGTTGTTCTGGAATTGAAGGACCCCGCGAACTATAAGTGGAGCACCACAGACAATGCACAGGTTACTCTACAATTTGCGATTACACAAGGGACAAATGAATGGACGGTCGACCCGTCTATCAGCGGCTGGACTTACGGTGAAGCTGCAAATACGCCTGTGGGTGAAGCGAAATTCGGTGATGTTTCCGTGGAATATTCCGGCACGACGAACGGCGGAGCAGCTTATAACAGTACAACTGCACCGACCGAAGCGGGCAATTATAAAGCCACCTTTATCGTACAGGGAACGGAAGACTACAAGGGCCTTGAAACATCGGTTGATTTCACCATCGCAAAGAAAGCCGTTACTGTGACCGCAAATGATGCAAGCAAGACCTACGGCGAAAGCGATCCTGCACTGACCTATACCCATACGGAATTGGTCGGACAAGATGCATTGGATATTACCGTATCCCGTGCAAGCGGTGAAAACGCAAACACCTATACCATCACCGTAAGTCAGGCAGAAGGTGCAAACCCGAACTACGAGATCACCTTCAAGACTGGAACGTTCACCATTCACAAGGCACCGCTAACGATAACGGCAGAGGACAAAACGGCCACCTACGGCGACGCTGTTCCGACCTATACTGTGAAGTATGAGGGCTTTAAAAACGGCGACGACAAGGACGATCTCGGCGGAGAGCTTGCATTCTACCAAACCTACAACCGGTTTGACGATGCGGGCGAGTATGATATCATGCCTCACGGCTTGACCTCCGATAATTATGTGATCGCCTACAACTTTGGCAAACTGACCGTATCCCCGAAGCCGATTACCGTTACTATTGAGGATGCATCAAGCCCCTACGGCGAAGCCCTTACCGAGCTGAAAGCGACCGATAACGGCATCGTGAACAACGATAAGGACGTTTACAGCCTTGCCACTACCGCAACAGGCGCAAGCAACGTCGGCAAGTATGCGATCACCGGTACTTCTCTTGACAGCAATTACGATGTTACCTTTGTAAACGGTGAATACGAGATCACCAGGCGTGAGATCACGATTACCGTTGATGCAAAGAACACCGTTGTCAACACGACACTTCCGACCTACACCTACATGGTAGAAGGTCTGGTGGGCGTTGATATGCTCGTAACAGAGCCTACTCTTACCTGCAATGCGAACATTGCACTTATTGGTGAGTATGACATTACGGCAACCGGCGCAGATGCAGGCGGTAACTATTCCATTAAGTATGTACCTGCCAAGCTGACTGTTCTGGCTGATAACGCAGTGGATGCGGCGGCAGGTTACACCGAGGAACTGAAGGATTATGATCCTGCAACCGTAACCAGCGAGGACAAGGCGGCGCTGGAAGAAATGCTTTCCGAGATCAACACCATCCTTGCTGACGAAACGACCACCGACAACGGTAAGAAGGCGTTGGAGGAAGTTAAGGAACAGGTTGAAAAGCTGATCAAGGAAATCACCGATGCAGCCAAAGCAACCGACACCGAGAATACGGTCAAGGTCGAGAATGTCACACCGGAGAACGTAACCCCGGAAAACAAGAACGATCTGGAAGGTGCAAAGGCAGATCTCGAAAAGGCTCTTGAGGACAACGGCGGCAACTACACCGAGGACGAAAAGAAAGCCATCGAGGACGAAATCAAGCGTATCGATGATGCTCTCGAAGTGATCGGCAATGTAGAAGCAGTCGAGGAAGTCATCTCCAAGCTGCCTGCGGTCGATACCGTGAAGCCTGACGATGAAGAAGCAATCAAGGCGATTACCGATGCACAGACTGCCTACAACGCTTTGTCCGACTACGAGAAGTCCCTTGTGGATGAAGCTGCCAAGGCAAATCTGGATAAGCTGGTGGCCGCTCTTGTGGCCTACGACATCGTAGAGGGCGACGGCAGCTCCTGGACGGAGGACAGCGACCATGGCATCACCTTCGTCGTCAACGGAAAGTTTGGCAAGTTCGTTGGTATCAAGGTTGATGGTAAGGATGTTGACAAGGCTAACTACGAGGTAAAGGCCGGCAGCACCATCATCACTCTGAAGGCATCCTATTTGGATACCCTCGCAGTAGGTGAACACACCATTACCGTGGTCTACACTGACGGTAGCACCGATGGTACTTTCAATATCCACGCAAAGGCAAATTCTCCTGCAACCGGAGATAACAGCCATGTGTTCCTCTGGATCGCACTTCTCTTCATCAGCGGCGGCGCAGTTATCACATTGACCGTTGTTGAGATAAAGAAAAGAATGGCAAGCAAAAGATAAATAGAGATTAACCCAAAAGGGCGATGACAGAATCCGTCATCGCCCTTTTGGCATTCACAAAAAGTAAATCAGCCAGTATAACTCCACTTTGTTTGCAGATACTAACAGCGTAATTTGTAAAATTATTGTAGGGTGCAGGAAAGGAGTAAATATATGAAAGCAACCGGTATTGTACGCTGTATAGAGACTCATGTTATAATAACACGAAAATCGCTTAAAGCCCCATAAACACTGGACTTTTGAGTTTGTTTTTGAAGAAAATTTTTAACATATACATAGCAAAAGCGAGGTGAGCCACCTCGCTTTTTGTTCGGCACGCAGAACCATCCCCCCTGTGCCGGCTATCAAATCATAAGTTCCACTGTACCTTCGAAGGCTTTGTAAACTATGTTGGCTTTCGACTCAACACACAAATTTGCTATGCAACCCTCGTGCCTCTCGTAAAGTTTTGAATGCATGGCGCGATATCCTGCCGCAGAAATGGGCATAAGGACAACTTGTGGGTCTGTATATCTATAAAAATCGACACAATATGAATCGCACAGAGCGTGATGCGGCATCTGTAAAATATCACATTTTAGTTTGTTTGCGTAGCGCCAAGCAGTAATCTGCATACTGCGTTCGTAGGCATCTCCGGTAACCATGGCTTTCTTATCTTTGCCCTTAACGGTAAAAATAAGGGAACAGAAGTTGGAATTTCCTCCCGCAGTGTTTAGTATTGAACAATCATCCGGAACATACAGAAATTCAAGGTCTATATCATCCAATGCAAGAATTTCATTTCGTTTTGGCTGGTGGTACTCTGCACCAAGCAGTTCGCACACTTTTAACATTTCGTGGTTCTCTTTTGCCAGACTGTTTGCTTCGCCGTTTCCACCGCAAAAATCGTCAGGAAACCAATAGACAAGTTTATTAACCGTAATACGTTTTTTTAGCTCGGAATCTTCGCTGATTCCTTTTATTGCACCGTAATGGTCAAGATGTGGATGGGAAATTATCCAATAATCTATTTTAGGTGTTTTGGTATTTGTCTGCGCCTCCAATAGTTTAACAAAGTCCTCAGCATCATTAGGAAACCCGCCGTCAATGACAATCAGTCTTCCGTTTTCTGTGACAATGATATTTCCCATTCCGGCTGCCGTCCAACCTGCATCAGCATCAAAAGGACCGTCATATAAAGAGGCGTGTGTCATATACTGAATAAATTTTGCCATAGCAGTTTCTCCTGAAAAGAATATGAAATAAAAAACAAATAATACTATTAAGATGCTCTTGATCTAACTATAGCGTACTGCTTGTAACAATTTTTGCCATAACGATATTATATTGTATTTGATTCAAAAAGTAAATAGCAACAGTATAAATTCCCTTTATTCACAAATACTAACATCACGATTTGAGATTATATGTAGGGCGGGGGCTTGCTCCTGCTGCCGAATTCCGCACAAAAACAAAACGGCGGCACCAAGTCACCGCCCTACAAAGGTATCTGTAATTAGGCAAAGGAGTTAATATATTATGAAGGCAACCGGAATAGTCCGCCGGATCGATGATCTGGGCAGGATCGTGATACCGAAAGAGATAAGAAGAACGCTGAAGATACGTGACGGGGATCCGCTGGAGATATACACCGACAGGGAGGGCGAGGTGATTTTTAAAAAGTACTCTCCCGTGGGGGAGATGGGGGCTTTTGCGGCACAGCTTTGCGAGTCGGTTGCAAAGGTGGCTGACTGCACCGTTGCCGTCACCGACAGGGATACGGTCATTGCCGTTTCCGGGCCGGACAAAAAGCTGCTTTCCGACAAGCCCCTTTCCGAAGAGGTGGAGAACATCATTGAATCCCGCAAGCCCTATTTCGATACGGACGGGGGAAGGGGCGTGAAAATGACCCGCGCAGGGGAGAAGACCGCCTTTGCGGCTGTGCCCATCGTTGTCATGGGCGACACGACGGGGTGTGTGCTGATGGCGGGGGACGAGAACGCCTTCTGCACGGAAAGCGAAAAAAAGCTTGCTTCAAGCGTTGCGGGCTTTCTTGGCAGACAGATAGATTCCTGACAACAAACACCGTTTTGCCTCTTTGGAAACCCGGGAGGTCAAAACGGTGTTTGTTATTTGGAAAATCAGAGCAGGTCTTCGTTGTACTTTGCGCGGATGCCGCCGATAAACTTCGGGCGGACACGGGCGGCAAGCACGGTGGCCTCGCCGATGCGGTTGTGCTCAAGGCGCACGGGCACGGCGACCTTTTTGAGGTGCATACCGATAAGGGTAAAGCCGATGTCAAGTCCGGCGTCTGCCTTTATCTCCTCAAGGGCGACGGGCTGGGAAAAGGCGGCGTAGGCGGCGGTGGCGAAAGAGCCGCCTGCCTTGGGCTGGGGAACGACGTTTACGAATTCCCCTGCCGGAACGGCGGCGCGCTCGGTGATTATGGCGCGGTTGAGGTGCTCACAGCACTGGGCGGCAAGGAAAATGCCCTTTGCCTTCAGAGTATCGTAAATGCCGCTGAAAACGGCATTTGCGGCATCGGGAGAGGAGTTGGAACCGATGCGGCTGCCGAGGATCTCGCTGGTGGAACAGCCGACTACGAGTATCTGTCCGGCGGTAAGGTGAGCCTTTTCGATTATCTCTTCTGCGGCAAGAGCCGCTTCGTTGTAGAGAGTGTTGAGCATATTTTTGCCTCCTGTTTATGGACTCTGCAATGGACGTGAAAAAAACGACTTGCTGTTCGGGCAAGTCGTTTTTCGGTGCAAATATCGGAGTGGCGGGACTTGAACCCGCGGCCTCTTGGTCCCGAACCAAGCACTCTACCAAACTGAGCCACACCCCGTTTCAAAACGCTAATATATTGTACTACTTTTGCAAGGGGATGTCAAGGGTTTTGAAATGGATTTCAGTGGAGACGGTTATAAAAATCGCCGGGAAGCATGGCGGAAAGGTGGATGAGCTGATAGGGAAGGCCGATGACCGGAAGAGTGGGGGGCTCGCAGAGAAGAGAATCCTCGCTCACCGGGAGAAAAGCCAGGTAAAAGGCAGTTCCGTTTTCTGTGTTTGAGGTGAAAAAAGTGCCGTTCATAAGGCGGAGGTTCTTGTTGATGAGCTCCCGGGTGAGGATATAGTCCGCCTCGGAAGGTGGATCGGGCCAGTCTGTGCCGGTCCTGGTTACCTCAAAGGCGATCATGGCACGCTCGTCCCTGTAAGAGGTGCTCACCCTGACACAGCCTCCGACCTTTGCCTTGTGGGCGCATAGGGCCAGAAGACCTGCCAGCGCGCCGGATATGGCAAGCTTGTCCACCGAGGCAAAAGCAAATCGGGGCATTGGCCCCTTTTCAAGCTCAAGACCCAGCCCCTTGCAATAGACCTGACTCTCGTCAACGAACTCCGAGGCCTCGACGGAAAGGTCGGCGGTGTAGAGCATGGGATAGTCCGGGGCTTTTGAATTAAGCAGCGCGGCCTTGAAAAGACGGCAGCAGCCCCGGTAAAGCTCGCCGCAGAGAAGCTTTTCATTGGGACAGCGCTTTTGCATAAGGTTGACCCTGGCCATGAGCATATTCAGCTCAAGTCTTGTCTGATCTGCGATAAGGCGGTCGCTCTCCTCTCCGCCGGAGGGAAAGGTGAGCTGCCACAGGCGGAATTCCCCCAGAGGGGACACGTTTATCCTGACTGTGCCCTCGTCGCTCATGACTTCAAAGTCCAGCTCAGGAACGTCGCAAAGCGGGATCATCTCGGGGAAAAGGGTGTAGGCCGACTCACCCACGGCGGCAACGGAAAAATGGCTCAGAGCAAGGTCGTTTGTGGCAACGATGGTCTCGCCGCGGGTGCAAAATGCGGGAACCACAAGCTTTTCCACAAGCTCGCGGCACAGCATTTCTGAAATACCGTTCATTTACCTCCGACCCCTTTCCCTTGGTATTTACCCGTTTCGGTCTACTTGATTATATCATATCCTGTCGAATTTTGCAAAGAATTGTTTCAAAACGGCAAAAAAACTTTTCAGCCTCCGGGGCGGTGTTATATACTGCCGGGCGTGAGGAAAACGGCTCGGACAACTTTGGGCAAAACGACGAAGGGGAGTGGAAAGTTTTGGCCCAAAATCATATCTGTATACAAAAAATGGGGAGCCCTCCGATTTTTGGAAAATAAAGCTTGTAAAATCCGGAAAAGAGAGCTATAATATAAGCATAAAAAAATGGAGGTACAATACCCATGTCCGTTAAAGTTGCAATCAATGGTTTTGGCCGCATCGGCCGTCTCGCTTTCAGACAGATGTTCAACGCTGAGGGTTACGAAGTCGTCGCCATCAACGACCTCACCAGCCCCAAGATGCTCGCCCATCTGCTCAAGTATGATACCGCTCAGGGCAAGTATGCTCTGGCCGACAAGGTTTCATTCACTGACGACAGCATCGTTGTCGACGGCAAGGAAATCAAGATCTTCGCTGAGAAGAACGCTGCCGATTGCCCCTGGGCAAAGTACGACGTTGACGTCGTTCTCGAGTGCACCGGTTTCTACACCAGCAAGGAAAAGGCCTCTGCCCACCTCGCCGCTGGCGCCAAGAAGGTCGTCATCTCCGCTCCCGCCGGCAACGATCTTCCCACCATCGTTTTCTCCGTCAACGAGAAGACCCTGACCGCAGAAGACAAGATCATCTCCGCCGCTTCCTGCACCACCAACTGCCTCGCCCCCATGGCCAAGGCCCTCAATGATTACGCTCCCATCCAGAGCGGCATCATGACCACCGTTCACGCTTACACCGGCGACCAGATGATCCTCGACGGTCCCCAGCGCAAGGGTGACCTCCGCCGCTCCAGAGCCGGCGCCGTCAACATCGTTCCCAACAGCACCGGCGCTGCCAAGGCCATCGGTCTTGTCATCCCCGAGCTGAACGGCAAGCTCATCGGCTCCGCCCAGCGTGTTCCCGTTCCCACCGGCTCCAGCACCATCCTT
This sequence comes from Oscillospiraceae bacterium, assembly GCA_015067715.1. Lineage (GTDB taxonomy): Bacteria > Bacillota > Clostridia > Oscillospirales > QAMX01 > SIG499. Next base: position 22,991 of record SVLY01000013.1, read on the forward strand.
GTCGCAGTTGTCAAGGGCGCTGACGTTTCCAAGGAAGGCATCAACGCCGCCATGGAAGCTGCTGCTTCTGCCTCCTTCGGTTACAACACCGACGAGATCGTCTCCTCCGACATCATCGGCAGCACCTACGGCTCCATCTTTGACGCTACCCAGACCATGGTCGCCAAGATCGACGACGATACCTATCAGGTTCAGGTCGTTTCCTGGTACGACAATGAGAACTCCTACGTCAGCCAGATGGTCCGCACCATCAAGTACTTCGCCGAGCTCAACTAAGTTTGATCTCATAAGAGTATAAAAGCTTTTAACGCCCCCGGGATTCACCTCCCGGGGGCGTTTTTTGTGCGTTAAACGTAATACTGTGCCTGCGCCGACCAAAGCTCGGCATATTTTCCGGGCTTTGATACCAGCTCTTCGTGGGTGCCCTGCTGACACACCGAGCCACGGTCAAAGACCACGATACCGTCGCAGAAGCGGCATGATGACAGGCGGTGGGAAATGAATATGGCGGTCTTGTCGTCCACGATGCTGTTAAAGCGGCTGTAGATCTCTGCCTCGGCAATGGGGTCAAGGGCGGCTGTGGGCTCGTCCAGAATAATAAAGGGTGCGTTTTTGTAAAGCGCACGGGCAATGGCGATCTTCTGGGCTTCGCCGCCGGAAAGGTTTATGCCCTCTTCCCCAAAGTCGCTGTAGAGCATGGTGTCAAGTCCCCGGGGGAGTGTGGCAAGGCGCTCTCCAAAGCCTGCATCAGAGAGACATTTTGTCACACGGGCGGCGTCGTATTCTGCCGAGCCTGCAACGTTTGCCCCGAGAGGCTGGCTTATGAGCTGGAAATCCTGGAACACAACGGAAAACACGTTGAGATAATCCCGGTAGTCGTATTTTCTCACGTCGATGCCGTTGAGCAGTATCTGTCCCTCGGTGGGGTCGTAGAGACGGCAGAGGAGCTTTATGAAGGTGGTCTTTCCGCTTCCGTTTTCGCCCACAACGGCCAGACGCTTACCAACGCGGAATTTCACGTTGACGTGGCGCAGAGCCCAGATATCGCTTGAGGGGTATTTGAACGAAACGTCCCGGAACTCTATCTCATATTCCCTGTCCATGCGCTTTTCCGTTGGGATTGTGCCGCGGTACATGACGTTTGGGATATCCAGAAACTCAAAGGATTTCCTGAGAAACGCCGCGTTACTTCGGATATCGCCAACAGCTTCTAAAAATTCGTTCACCCCGGAGGAAAGCGCGGCTATTGCGCTGATATACTGTGTCACCGCGCCGATACCGAATGCTCCCGCCCAGGCCTTAAGGCAGACGAAAAGATAGATAAGCCCGGTGGATACCGTTCCGCAGCCCTTTGCAAAGCCCCCCAGCCAGCCCATAGGTCCCAGTACCTCTGCGTTGAAAAACCGTGTGCTCCGCTCGTAGTGGTGGACGAATTTTTCCTGACCGTAGGTTCGCACGTCCATCTGCTTTGACTGATCACGGGAGAGCTCAAGGAAAAAATCCCACACCCGGTTTGCCATTTTTCCCCTCTCGGCAATGCCTGTGTAATAGCTGTTTATCTTTCCGATAAATACAGGCCCCATTGCGGCTGAGAGGGCAAGAAGCGCCACGAAGACGATGGCAGTCAACGGTGAATTCAGAAATCCGGCTGAGGTGTTTTCTACGGGGAGAGTAAACAGGCTTACCGACAGGATAAGCGCGCCCAGAATCCGGAATGCACCCCGGAAGAGCCCGTCTGTTGCCATGGATGCTCTGATAAAGGAGCAGGCGACAAATTCCCGGTTCTGGTCTATCTGAGTGAGCAGGTCGGCGGTCTCCCGGCGGTCGAACACGCAAAAGTCCATGCTGAGCGCCTTGTGGGTGTAGATGGGAAAATCCTGCTCGTAGAGCATATACTCGTGAAGCGTGCGCCACCGCCGGACGAAGATCGAAACAACGCCGAGAACGGCTTCGGTGCAGACGGTGAGTATCACCCAGAAAAGAAGGCTTTTTGGTTCACGGTCGGTGGAGAGTACGTCGATTATTCTTGCGGAAAAATAGATCGCGGAGTAGGGCAGAGCCGCATTCAGGCCGTTGTTTATAAATGAAGATGCGATATAGCCCGGCTGGTATTTCCGTATGACGGGGATCGCCCGTGCGTGAAGCTTCAGGGCTTCTTTTATTTCAGACAGCTTCATATTTTTGTCCCCTCCCTGTAATATTGACTTTGCACCTCAAAAAGCCTCGCGTACTGCCCGTTTTTGCTCATAAGCTCGTCGTGGGTGCCCTCTTCGGCGATGATTCCGTCGGAGAGGAAGATTATCCTGTCGCAGAAGCGGGTGGAGGCCAGCCTGTGAGATATGAAAAGAGAAGTCTTATCCCGGGTCATGTCCCGGTATTTCATATAGATGCTGTTTTCTGCGATGGGATCCAAAGCGGCTGTGGGCTCGTCAAGAATAAGGATGGGGCCGTTTTTGTACAGAGCCCGGGCGAGCATAAGCCGCTGGGTCTGACCTCCGGAAAAGAGAACTCCGTCCGGGAAAACGTTCCGCCCCACGTGAGTGTGGATTCCGTCGGGAAGGTCGTTTACCGCCTCGGTCAGCCCGGCGGAATCCAACGCGGCGTTGATCCGCCCGGTATCGGCGCCGTGGGTCTGTTGGGATACGTTTTCTCCCACGGTGACGTCCAGCAGGGAATAGTCCTGGAAAACGGCGGAAAAGAGCCTGTAATACTCCCGGCGGTCAAAATCGCGGATATCTCTTCCGTTGAGCAGAACTCTTCCCCGGTCCGGGTCGTAAAAACCGCAGAGCAGGCGCACGAGTGTGGTCTTTCCCGCCCCGTTTAGTCCGACCAGAGCCAGCTTTTCTCCGGCGCGGAGGGTGAGGTTCATGTCGCTTATAACGGGCTTGTCTGAGCCGGGGTAGGAGAAGGTGACGTTTTCAAGCCTCAGCTCGTACGAGTCGCTTGGGGGAACGGGCTCGCCGGAGTCGAACCTGAAGGGCTCCCCGAGGTCGATATACTCCCTGACGTTTGAAATCTCAAAGCAGCAACGGCGAAGATCAGTGACCTTGCCGAGAATTCCCGTTATCCACGTTGCAAAGCCCGTCACGGCAGAGAAATAGAGCAGAAATTCCGCCGCAGACAGCCCGTTTTCCAGCGTCAGCCACACGAGATAAGCGTAAGCCGCGGAATTGCGGAGAAGGGAAAAGACCAGATCCGAGAACCTTGCCTTCAGAAAATGCTTTTCTCTTTTTCGGACGTATTGCCTGTCCTTGTCTATGGCGCGGTCGAAAATGCCGATCAGCCAGTTTTTCAGGCCGAAAACATGAATGTCCTTTGCCATGGCGGGAGACTCGCATTTTGCGCGGATGTACTGCTGTTCAGTCCAGCTCTTTGCCTCCTCGTGGCGGTGGGAGTTCACCCAGGCGTATATCCTGTTGTTCAGAAAGAAGCATATCAGCGAGGTGGCAAGCACGAGTACGATCATCAGCCAGTGGAGGTTGGAAAGCAGAGCAAGATAAATGCAGAAGCATATCAGGTTTGTCAATAGCTCTGCCCCCGAGCGCCACACCTGTTCCGTTGCCCGGCTGGAGCCTGCGGTTGCCTCGTGGGCCAGATTTCTCAAATTTACGGCGTGGGGGTCGGTGGTGTTGGGGTAGGAGGTGGTCATGGCCTTAAAGCGGATATCGTCCGCTATCTCACAGCGCAAGGCGGTGTAGAGATAGAAGGCCTGTTTTTCAAAATAGCCTCCCAGCCAGTTCAGAACGTAGAGCCCTCCCAAAAACAGCCCGAGGGTGAGCAAAAGACTGCCCAGAGGTGCACCGGTCTCGATGCGGTCAAGAACTGCGGGGCTTATAAAGAGCTCAAGAAGATAGATCCCTGCAGACGTCACGGAAATGCCAAGGCAGAGAAATGGGATCACTCTGTGGTGAGCACGGGCTTTTTTCAGCATAAAGCCAAGGCTTTGCGCCATATTGTATTTCGGTTTTTCTTTCATTTTATCCCTTCCTTTACTTTAAGGGGAATGATGAAGGCGGCCTTTCTGAGGGATATTATACTCCAAAAAAAACCGACCGTCCTGCGTTTTGCGCGAACGGTCGGTTTTTATGCGTGAATTGCAGTTTCCAGGGGGAGCATTACCTCTGTTGCAAAGACGCCGTCCTCGCTCTGGCGGTTTACGTAGCCTCCGTTTTTCTCTGCAAGGCGGTCTATCTGCCCCAGCCCCAGCCCGTGGCCGGGAGCGGATTTTGCCGAGGGGTAGCTCTTTCCGGATCTCCGGGGTCTTCCGGGAACGGAATTGGTAACGGAGATGTAGAGCTGGGATTTCAACGTGCCGATGTAGACCCGGATAAAGCTTTCGCTGACATCGTCAAAGCGGCAGCAGGCCTCCAGGGCGTTGTCCAGAAGGTTTCCGATGATTATGCAAAGGTCAATCTCCGAAAAGGGGAGTTTTTCAGGTACTACGGCTTTGGCGTTTACGGAGATCTTTCTTGAATTAATGAGTGAGAGCTTGCTGTTTAATATGGCGTCCACCATAACGTTGCCGGTTTTGAGCACCGTGTCCACGGTGGTGAGATCTCCGTCAAGCTTGATGAGGTATTCCCTCAGGTTTTCCGGGTCGTCGGAAAGGGCGAGCATGGTTTGAATGTGGTTGTGATAGGCGTGGCGCCAGGCGCGCATCTGGGAATAGGAGTTGTTAACCTCTTCGCAGTGCACCTTCAAAACGTCGCTCTGAAAAGCGGCGATGCGGCGGTCTATCATTGGTCCGAAGATCCGGTCAAAAAGCTTCACGGCCTATTCTCCCTTTCTGTAGTGATCAACAAAGGCTCTGTGCACCGTGGCGGCACAGCTTCTGGACAGGGGAATTACCTTTCCGCTGTCCAGATACACCTCCGTTTTGGAGAGCCTTGCGATATGGTCAAGACCCACGAGGTACGACCTGTGACACCGCACAAAGCCGGGGCCAAGCTCTGCTTCCAGCTCGGACAGGGGCTTTGAGACCTCAAACTCTCCCTCGGCGGCCGAGATGTGAATGCTGTGGGAAAAAGCCTCCGCATAGGCGATGCCGGAAAGGTCCAGACGGAAATTTCCGCCCTCTGTCCGGATGGGGAGGAAACGGGCGGGTCGCCCAAGTGCGGCAACGGCGCGGTCAAGCACGGGGAAAAGCTTTTCCCGTGTGGCGGGTTTTATGAGATAATGCAGGGCGGAAACGTCGTAACCCCGGGCGATAAACTCCGGATAGCCGGTTATGAAGACGAGCTTCAGCTCACTGTCGGTTTGCCTGATGTTTTGGGCAAGGTCAATGCCGTTCATATTGCCCATTTCGATGTCCAAAAGCAAAATGTCAAAGCTTCTGTCTCCGTCGTGGCGGAAGAGAAAGCTTTCGGCAGAAGGAAAGCTCACCGCGGTCAGAATATGCCCCTTTTCAGCCGCCCAGGCGGCGGCAAGGTCGGTGAGGTATTTTGTGTCGGCGGGGGAATCGTCGCAGATGGCAAGGTTGATCTTCATAGCTCTGTCCTCGCAGTGCACTGCTCGGCTGATTTACGTACAAGGTCGGGGGAGTAGGGCTTGCCAATGAGCATGGCGCTGAGCATACCGGGCAGGGCAGTGTCAAGGGAGTCCGTCCACACGTGACAGTCGGTGACGATCCCTTTTTCAACGGTGAGCCCAACGTTGATCCCGGCTCCGGGAAGGCGGAAGCTCAGGTTTTCCGAAAATGCGGGAGTCCGACCGTATCGGAAGCCGTGGGAGGCGTAGAACTCACTCAGGTCGGAAACGTCGAAACCGTCGGAGGAGAGCGTTTCGACATGCCCCATTTTCTCTGTAAAGGCGGCTTCGAGGGCTTTTCTTAGCACTTCGACGGTGACGTCCGGCGCAAAATCGGAGAGGTTTGCAACTCTTGCTTCCACGGAGCGTACGCCCTTTGCGTTTAGCTTTTGGCTGTCCGGGGTGAGAAGCTTTGGGAAAAGCGAAAGCTCGCTGTTGACAAGCAGCGTGCCGTGGTGAAGGGAAAAATCTCCGCTGTGACGGAAAGCGCTTCCGGAGATCTTTTTGTCGGAAACACAAATATCGTTTCTGCCGGAGGCCTCGGCATTTATTCCCAAAGTCCTGAGCGCGGAAAGGACAATGGCGTTGCCCTTTTGAGTGTCGAAACTGCCCTTTGGGGCGCAGAAGCTGAAGTTCAGATTGCCCAGGTCGTGGCACACGGCGCCGCCTCCGGTCCTTCTGCGCACAAGAAGAGCCCCGGCTTTGTCCATTGCTTCAACGTCACATTCCAGCCAGGGATTTTGATTTATTCCGATAACACAGCACAGGCGATTTTGCCAAAGAAACATGACCGTCTCGCCCTTTTCGGCGGCGTAGGAGCAGAGGGTCTCCTCGAGGGCAAGGTTGACAAAGGGGTCGCAGGAGCTATTTTGTATCACAAAGGGCATATATGACCTCCGAAAATGCCTTGTTTCAAGGATAGTATAATACTATAAGGGCGGTTTTGTCAACCGGTTTGGTCTTGTAAACGATTTGTGCAAAATGACGAAAAAATATTTTGCTCATTGCGCCTTCCCGGCAAAGAGTCAAAGCTTGTTTTGTTTTGGGTTTCCCGAAAATTACAAACGGGGGATTTTGGCGGATGTTTATGCAGGCTAACATGTTGTGTAAACCTTATTATCCGGGGGGATATCGTGGGTTTTGCGGTGGTAAACGTGTTGACTTTTGGGTTAAAATGGAGTAAAATCACTTTGTAAAAGCGAAAAAGGAGGAGGTAGCGAGTATGTTACTGTATATTGTCCGTCACGGCCAGTCCAACGGCAACACCGGTGCAGACGACACTCTTGATCCCCTGCTTTCGCCGGTGGGCGAAAGACAGGCCGCACTCCTTGGAGAAAGTCTATCCGATGTCAAATTTGACGCCATTTTTGCAAGCACTCTGGTCCGCTCAATTCAGACCGCCTCTGCGGTTGCCCTTCGCCAGCCCGGCGGGCCGGCGCCCGTTGAAGTTTTGGCAGAGCTTGTGGAGTGCGGAACCACTCCCGGTTGGAAGGGAAGGTCGAGGGAGGCGCTTCTTGAGATATATCCCCACCTGATCCTCACGGAAGAAAGCGTTCCTCCGGATCCCGTGCCCTGGGAGGATGAGCGGGAGGAGTTTGAGCATATTGCCAGGGGCTACCGGGCGATATCCTATTTAAAGCACCGTTTCGATCCCTATTCCGATAAAAAGATACTCGTTGTTGCCCACGGGGGCTTTAATCAGAAGCTTCTTGCCGGAGCAATGGGCTGGGGCAATTCCGCAAAGGTGATCTATTCCCAGCGAAATACCTGTGTTAACCTCATCGAATATTTCCGGGAAAAGAACGGCGAGCCCAGAGTCCGCCTTTGCTACACTAACGACGTTACACATCTTCTTAACAAAGACTGTCCCATAACCTAAAGAGAGAAGAAGGGAGGATTTATGAAAACAAAGACAAGATTTCCCGGTTGCAAGCGGAAATTGCTGGGATATTTCGGCAAATACTGGCCGAGATATACCGTTGGCATCGTTTTCGTAATTGTGACCACCATTCTCAATTCCACCATCCCCGACCTTTTGGGCAAGGCCATTGACGTTGCCGAAAGTGAAAACGGCCAGCTTGCGGAAATGATGCGCTACGTCTGGCTTATGGCGGGGTGCGCCATCGTGGCTTTTGCCTGCCGTCTTACGTGGCGCCAGCTCATAATGGGCTTTACCCGTGCCGTTGAGATGAATATTCGCAACGACCTTTTCGAGCATCTGCAAAAGCTTCCGCCGGAGTATTACGTTAAAAACAACACCGGCGACCTTATTACCAAGTGCATTCAGGATACCACCACCATCCGTCAGATGCTTGGCATGGGTCTTGTGGGTCTCATCGACGTGCTCACCACCAACGTGGTCACCATTCTCTACATGGTAAAGACCACCGACGTGCGTCTTACACTTCTTGCGGTCATCCCCATTCCCTTTTTGCTCTTTGCCCTTATCAAGCTCAGAAGCGAAATGCGCCGCCGCTTTTCCATTGTCCGCCTTAAGGTCTCCGACATTGCGGGCAAGGTTCAGGAAAACATCACCGGCATCCGCGTTATAAAGGCCTTTGCCCAGGAGGAGAGCGAGAACCGTATTTTCTCTGACATGAGCCGGGATAAGTGGAAGGCTGAAATGTCCCTTGTGAGGGTGTTCGGCCTTATCAACCCTCTGACCAGCCTTGTTTTCGGCGCAGTGTTTGCCCTGTTCCTCTATTTCGGCGCGAAAATGGTCATCGCGGGCACGCTTACCATCGGTGCGTTCGTGGCCTTTAACACCTATATCGGCTATCTAATGAACCCCGTTGCCCGCCTTTCCCGTATTATCCAGGTATGGCAGAGAGGTTTGGTCTCGATGCAGAGAATGGACACCATCCTCACCGCCGAGCCCACCGTCAACGACGACAGAGCCGATATGTCCATAAAGGCTCTTTCCGAGATCAGCATCGAGGTCTCCGACCTCACGTTCCGCTATCCCGGCACCGACGTTGACGTTCTGAAGAACATCAGCTTCTCCCTGCCCTCTGGCGGTATTCTCGCCGTTATGGGACCCACGGGCTGCGGTAAGTCCACCCTGCTTGCCCTTCTGATGAAGATGTGGAACGCGCCGGACGAGAGCATTTACGTTTCCGGTCACCCGATTGAAAAGCTTCCCATCAACACCCTTCGCTCCAACGTGGGCTACGTTCCCCAGGATACCTTCCTGTTCTCAGACTCTATAATGGACAATATCCGCTTCTACGACGACAGCGTCTCTGAAGAGGACGCAATTAACGCCGCAAAGGCCGCCGTTATCCACAACAATATCTCTGAGTTTGAAAAGGGATACGGTACCGTTGTTGGGGAGAGGGGCATGACCCTCTCCGGCGGTCAGAAGCAGAGGGTTTCCATCGCCCGCGCTTTGGCCCGTCACCCCTCGCTTTTGCTGCTGGATGACTGTCTTTCCGCGGTGGATGCCGAGACCGAGCACGAGATAATCAACAATCTTAAGGACGTTCTCGCCGGAAGCACCACGGTCATCGTCACCCACAGAATCAACGCCGCAAGTCTTGCGGACAGAATTCTGCTGATGAACGAGGAGGGTGGAATTGCCGCCATCGGCACTCACGAAGAGCTTGTTGCCACCTCGCCTGAATACAACCGGCTGCTCGAGATCACGGAAGGAGGTGTGTGATAAGTGAAAAACAGAGATAAAAAGCCCGCCGAAAAGCCCGTTATTGAGGGCCGTCTCAGCGAATACGAAGGCAAAAAGAGCCGTACTCTCTGGCGTTTGCTCTCAAACGTTCGCTATCAGATACCCCTGACCTGTCTTGCCATTGTGCTGACGGTGCTTTCAAGCCTTGTTCCCGTTGTTAAGCCCTATATCCTCAAGATGGTCATAGACCAGAATCTTGAGACCGATTTTCCCAATATCGACCAGATCGCATGGCTTTCGGTGCTGTATTTCATCGTCGTTATCGCCGGCGTGCTGTGCGACTATTTCCAGCAGATAACCCTTGCGGCTCTCGGTCAGCGTATCATGCACCGTATGCGCACGAACCTCTTTGCCCACATACAGAGCATGAACATGACCTTCTTCGACCAGAACTCTTCGGGCAGACTTCTCACCCGAATCAACAGCGACGTTGAATCGCTCAGCGACCTGTTCTCCGGAATTATCGTTCAGTTCGTAAAGGACATTTTGCTCATCGTTGAGCTTATGGCCGCCATGCTGATACTGGACGTTGAGATCGCGCTCTGGAGCTTTTTGTGCATTCCCGTTGTTGCGGGCATCACCTTCCTTTACCGCTTTTTGTCAAGGCGTAACTTCATCAAGCTCAAGGCTCAGCTCTCCCATCTGAACGGCTTCCTTGCGGAGAATATTACGGGCATGAAAATGGTCCAGATATACTGCCGGGAAAACAAGAAGAACGAGGAGTATCAGACCCTTGGCAAGGAGTATTACAGGCTCGGCCTTGTTGAGCTCACCCTCAACAGCCTTTCCCACCCCCTTCTCAATATGCTCTCCCGTCTGTCCATTGCCTACGTGCTCATGATCTTCGGGCCCAAGGTCTTTGGAGGAAGCGTTGAGATAGGTACCCTCTACGCCTTCGTTGAGTACATTCAGCAGCTCTTCAACCCCATTGCCAACCTGGCAGAGCAGTTCACCTCGATCCAGTCCGCACTTATCTCCGGCGACCGTATTTACGATATCATGGACAAAAAGGACACTCTTGAGGATCTTGAAAGCGGAAAAGAGCTTGTTGACTTCAACGGACGCATCGAGTTCAAAAACGTCTGGTTTGCCTACGTGGGCGAAAACTGGGTGCTCAAGGACGTGAGCTTCACCGTTGAACCCGGAGAAAGAGTAGCCTTCGTTGGATCTACGGGCTCCGGAAAGTCCACAATAATCTCCCTTTTGGCACGTTTTTACGAGATACAAAAGGGTCAGATACTGCTGGACGGAGTGGACATCAAAGAGTATAACCTCACCTCTCTCCGCCGGGCGATATCTGTTGTTCAGCAGGACGTGTTTATGTTCACAGGAGACATAAACTACAACATCCGTTTGAACGAAGAGAGCATAACCGACGAGGATATTGCAGCTGCCATAAAGACTGTCAACGCCGAGGGCTTTATCAACAGCCTTCCCGACGGCCTCAATACCCACGTTGCGGAGCGCGGCACGGAGTTTTCCGCCGGTCAGCGCCAGCTTGTGGCATTTGCCAGAGCAGTTGCCGTTAAGCCCGCCGTGCTGGTCCTGGACGAAGCAACCGCCAGCATAGACACGGAGACCGAAGCCGCCCTTTCAAAGGCCATGGAGACCGTCTCCGGGGAAAACACCACCATAACCATTGCCCACCGTCTTGCCACTATCGTTGGCTACGACAAGATCAACGTGCTCGACCACGGAAGGATCATCGAGCGCGGCCGCCACGAGGAGCTTGTTGCTCTGGGTGGCAGATACGCCGAGCTTTACGAAATGTCCCTCACAAGCGAGATGGAGCGCAAAAACGAAACCAAGTGACCTAAGGTTGCCTTGCGGGTCAGAGCGGAGATTCCGGCTCTGACCCGTGATTTTTTTTTGTGTTTTCTGCTTAGTATTGCGAAATAGCTGTTGACAGGGGAGGGCAGAGGGTGTATAATACAGTTACTACATAGCAATGCTAAATAGCTATGCAGAATAGCTTTGAAAGGGGAGCTTGATCTGAACGGAGCCAAATATGTTCAGCAGTTTAAAAAGGGGTCACTTGAGATGATCCTTCTCTGCATCATCGGCAAAAAGGAGACCTACGGCTACGAGATCATCTCTGAGCTGAACAAAAGCTCGGAGGTTCTGGGCTTTGCCCGGGAGGGAACGGTCTATCCCATTCTCTACCGCCTCACCGAAGCCGGGCTTTTGCAGACGAGGCTTGCGCCCTCTGCGGCAAACGGGGGATCTAAAAAGTTTTATTCATTAACGTCCGAGGGCAGGCTTTGTCTTGAAGAACAGCTCTGCTTCTGGCGGCAGTTTGCGGACTGTGTGGACGGGTATATTTCCGGTTACCGGGAAACGGAGGAAGAAAAATGAAACAGGCATATATCAACGCTGTCAAAAACTCAAAGGCCATATCCAAAGCAAAAAAAGCAGAAATAATCCGCGATCTTGAGGAGATCTTTGCAGAAAGCCTTGCCCACGGCGAAAATGAGGCATCGCTCGAAGCCCGTCTTGGCGAGCCGGAACAGTTTGCCTCGGGCTTTGAGGGGGAGGCGCCGAAAGGCAAAAAGGGTCTGCTGATTGCCCTGGCCGCGGTGTTTTCCGGCACGTTTCTGGGGGCTTTGGGGTATTATATCGTCATGCTTTTGCGCTCGACCTTTATCCTGGGGCTGGACGAGTCCATGGCAATAATCGGCGGGGCGGACGGCCCCACGATGATCTTTGTTCAGGGCTCCATGAACGGGGTCATCTGGACGTATATCCTCTTTGGCGCGCTTGTTCTTGCTCTGGGTGCTCTGGCGGTGTTCTTCTGGGTGAAGCTCTTCCGCAGAATGAGGTAGATATGAGACGGTTTTACATAGTAATAGCGGTTTTTGCCCTTGTGCTCCTGTGCGGGTGCTCTGTTCCGTCGAAAAACCAGCCTGTTTCCGGGGAGATAGTCTACGTTTCGCCGGACTTCTGGCCGGAGGATCGCATTGTCTCCGACCTGCCCCGGCCGGATGGCGAAACCTATTGGGTGCTGGACGAGAGCCATATCGGCAGATACTCAATGGCATTTACCGACGTGACCGAGGCGGAGAGTGAGGCTTATATCGACACGCTCAAAAAAGACGGTTTCAGGGAATATTCAAGTGAGGGAAACGAGGTCTCCGTGGGACTCATACTTTTCAGGGACGGGCTCTATCTCAGCGTTGCTTATTCAGACGGGACTCTCGGGTTTACGGCAGTTACGGAATAAATAAAGAGAAAAGCTCCGTTTGGTTTGCCAAACGGAGCTTATTGGTGTCAGAAGCTTTATTCTTTGAAATTCGGAAGATAAGCGCCCATGGCCTTCAGACGCTTTTGTATCTCGCGGACGGGGGCAGAGTGGACGTTGTTGTCCTTTCCCTCGCAGACGACGCTTGCGGCAATTCCTGCGGCCTGGCCGGTTATGTAACAGCCGGGCATGACACGTACGGAGGACTGCATATGCCTGTCCGTGCCGATACAGCGCCCGGCGCAGAGCAGGTTTTTAATTCCCGAGACCGCAAGGGCGCGGTAGGGAATTCCGTAGCTCTCTCCCGGGCCGTAGCGCAGGCCGGTGTGCTCAGAGATGAACTTTTCGTAGCCCGCCTTGTCGTTTGTGGGGGAGTGGATATCAACGGGGTAGCAATAGCGGCCGATCTCGTCCCCGAAAACGGCGCGGTCGAAAAAGTCCTGAAGCACGAGCCTGTAATCACAGACCAGCCTGCGGCTCTCCCTTATGCCAAGGTAAGACGCCGACCACACGAGCTCCATGTTCTCGTAGCCTGTGAGGTATTCCCGGAAGTATTTCCGGTATTCAAGAAGCTGTTTTCTGCCCTTCATGATGCCCTCGGTGAGGGATGCGGCGTCCCTTGCGTCCACGTCGTAAACGTGACCGGCGTTTGAACCGCCAACGCCCGTGGGCAGACGGCGGCCGTTTTCGTCGGTTATCTGGTCTGCAATTTGCCAGATGCCGGGCAGATGGCGGTCCTCGTTGGTGAAGACCTTGTCCGCAAAGGCGCGGTCAAGCTCTCTGGTGGGGGGCCAGACGACCCTGTCCCAATCGATGTTGGTCCAGATGCCGCAGAGGGTGGTGGCCATGGTGCGGCCGTTTTCGTCGCCGTATTCGGTTTGCGCTCCGGCCAAGTCAGCGAGGTCGCCGTCCCCGGTGCAGTCGATAAACACCTTTGCCTTCACCGCAAAAACAGAGCCCTTTGCGGCGCAGACGACGTATTTTATAGCTCCGTTTTCAACCACGGCGTCTATGACGTTGGTGTGGAACATAAACTTCGCCCCGGAATCGGCTACCATACTGTCGTAGATCAGCTTGAGAGTCTCCACGGGGATGGACGAGGGACAGTATCTTTGGAAAACGGGGAAGCTCTCTGCGCCGATGCGGTCGTAGACCTCACGGCCGATACCCTCTGCAAGGAAGTTCACGCCGTCCCCAAAGCACATGAACGCGGGGACCAGCATTGTGACCGCCGCACCTCCGAATGCGGAAAAGGATTCTGCAATGAAAACGCTTTTTCCCTGTCTTGCGGCGCAGACTCCGGCGGCAATGCCTGCAGGGCCGCCTCCAGCGACGAAGACGTCAACGTCGTATCTGACGGGAAGGGCTTTTGTGTAGGTCAGTTCCATGGGTCCTGCCTCCGTTTATTTACATATAAGGTCGAAAAGCTCTTCGGTGGTGTTTGCGATGGCAATTGCGCCGGCCTGTTCCATTTCGCTGACCTTTCCGTATCCCCAGCTTACCCCAAGGGTGGATATCCCGTGGGCGGCGGCGCCGATAACGTCAAAGGCGGTGTCGCCAACCATGATAACGCGGCCAAGGTCGGAAACGTCCTTTAACAGCCATGCGATGACGGATTCCTTTGAATCCCGGCTTCCGTCCATTGTGGCGCCGCAGATGACCTCAAAATAAGTGTCCAGCTCAAAGTGGGCGAGTATCTCTTTTGCGGTGGCCTCGGGCTTTGAGGTGGTTATGAAAAGCCGTTTTCCGGCGGCGCGGAGTTTTTTTAACATCTCCACAACGCCGGGGTAGGGGGAGTTTTCGAATTTACCCACGGTGAGATATCTGCTTCGGAAGACCTTGACCGCCTCTTCCACCCGGTCTTCGGGAACGCCGAATTTGGGAAACATCTCTCTCAGCGGCGGGCCGACGAAAACTCTCAGCGAGTCGAGCCCGTCGTAGGCAATGCCAAAGTGCTCAAGGGCAAGAGCGGCGCATTTCGTAATGCCCTCTCCGGAGTCGGTAAGCGTGCCGTCAAGATCGAAAAAAACTGAGTCTGCCACGGTTGAAGTCCCCCTTGAAATAAGTCGTTCGGTACGTGAAAAGTATACCACATACAGGGGGATTTTGGCAAGAGAAAAACGGGTATAATTAGCGTTTCAAAGCTTTATTGCATTTCAGCATAAAATGGGTTATAATAAGCTAAAGCGAAAAAGAAACAGGTGAATTTATATGCTTACAGACCACATTGAAAAATATGTCAAAGAACACGGCTTTGACGGATATACCGAGATCCGCGCTCAGAGTAATTCCTCCAAAAGATTTGCTCTTTTGAAGGGGACTATGGTCTCAAACTCCGCCGCCACCTCCCGGGGTATTTCCGCAAGAGTCGTCCGGGGCGGAGCATACGGCTTTGCATCCGGCAACGACTACAGCCCCGAAGGGGTAGCTTCTACGGTTAAGGCCGCAAGAGATAATGCAGAGTTCCTTGAAAGCCGCGAAAAGCCCGGCAAGCCGGACTTTTCTCCTGTTGCGCCCGTGACCCGCTTCGACGGTCCACGGGTGGACGATGACCTTCCCCGAAAGTTCTACGCCGATTTTTCCGGCGAGCTTGACGCTTATATCGCAAAAAAATACCCCGGCCTTGTGAGCCGCTACGTCGGCGCCAGCGTTTTGAACATGGAAAAGCTTCTGTACACCTCCGACGGCACCGTTTCCCACTCTCTTGTGCCCAGGGCATCGGTCTACGTGGGTCTCACCGCCGAGGATAAGGACGGTCAGCCCGTTGAGCTATTTGACGCGCTGGGTGATTACGGCTATTTCACCGACGTTTTTACGGGCCCTGAGAGCATATTTCCCAAGGTGGACGAGCTCTTTGAGAAGCTCATGCAGAAGCGCGAGGGCGTATATGCCGAGCCCGGTCTGAAGACGGTCATTTTCCATCCCGACCTTGCGGGCATGCTTGCCCACGAGGCCGTGGGACACACCGTTGAGGCGGACTTCGTTCTCTCCGGCTCCGTTGGCGGCCCCTGCTTTGGAAAACAGGTTGCAAGCGAGCTTGTGACCATGGTGGACTTTGCAAACACCGCATTTGGAAAGCGCTGCCCCGTGCCCGTCTACGTGGACGACGAGGGCGTTCTGGCCTGTGACGCCGTGCTTATCAAGGACGGTATTCTCACCGGCTATATGCACAATCGGGAATCTGCCGCCCACTTCGGCCACGAGGCCTGCGGAAACGCCAGAGCCTATTCCTTCAGCGACGAGCCCCTTATCCGCATGAGAAACACCTGCATCCTCCCCGGCAAGGACAAGCTTGAGGACATGATCGCCTCCGTTGACGACGGTTATTATTTCGTAAGCACGGGCAACGGTCAGGCAGACGCCACCGGCGAGTTTATGTTCGGCGTTGAGCTTGGCTACGAGATCAAAAAGGGCAAGCTTGGCAGAGCGGTTAAGAACACCACCATTTCCGGCGTTGCCTTTGAAATGCTCAAGACCGTGGATATGCTTTCCGACGACCTCTCCTGGGTCTGCACCGGCATGTGCGGCAAAAAACAGCCCATTCCCGTGGGTATGGGCGGACCGGCCATACGTTGCAAGGTCAACGTGGGCGGAAGGTAAAAAGGGTTTAGAAAAGGATCGGAGAAAACGAAAATGGATATAAAGAAAATTGCCGAATACACCCTTCAGAAGATCCGTGAGACCGGAGCCGACATGGGCAGATGCTCTGTGAAGTCCGGCGCCACCACGGAGATATACTACGAATCCGGAAAGATCAGCATGATCCGCACCGTGTTTTCCGGCGCTGTGCGCATCGGCATAATCGACGGCCAGCGTGAGGGCACAGCCGCCCTCAACAGCTTCGACACCGCCGAGATAGACGCCGCAGTTGCCGAGGCTTACGAGGCTTCCAAGCACGCCGTTGCCGACGAGGCAGAGGGCATTTCCGAGCTTACCGAAAACCGTGACTTCGTCCGGGGTGTCCGTGAGCCGGACAGAGCCGCTCTTTACGGGCTTATGCGCGGCTTTATAGACGATACCGCCCGGGACTATCCCAAGATCAGCTTCGACAGCATCTCAGTCAACCACGGCTGGAGCGAGACCTGCTATATGAACACCAACGGCGTTGAGCTCTACGAGAGCAACGGCCTTTCCGGCTTTGGCGCAATGTTCATGGGTCGGGACGGCGAGGTGACCTCCTCCTTTAACTCCGTTGGGGGAAGCTTTGCGGACACCTCAGTACCCCTTATGGATCAGGGTCTTACCCGTCAGATCCTTGCCGAGACCGAGCTCCAGACCGAGACCGTCTCTGTTGAGGGCAAATTCGAGGGCGAGATAATAATGCCTCCTCATTTCTTTGAGGACGTTATCTACCAGGTCTGCGGTCTGTTTATCACCGACAACGTTCTCATCGACGGCACAAGCCCCTGGAAGGATGCCCTTGGCACAGCCGTTGCCGCCCCCATTCTCAACGTTGTCTCCCGCGCCGCCTGCGACGAGCTGCCCGGAGCATCCGCTCTGGCCTCTGACGGCTATATTGCCGCCGATGCGGACGTTATCCGCTCCGGCGAGCTGAAGACCTTCCTGCTCTCCCGCTATGGCGCAAAGAAGCTGGGCAAAGAGCGTTGCCCCGGCTGGGACGGAAACCTTTGCGTTGAGCCCGGAACAAGCCGCCTTGAGGATATGATCAAGGGCGTGAAAAAGGGTCTGCTTGTCAACCGCTTCTCCGGAGGCTCTCCTGCTCCCAACGGCGATTTTACCGGCGTTGCGAAGAACAGCTTCCTTATCGAGGACGGAAAAATCACCCGTCCCGTAAGCGAGACCATGATCTCCGGCAATTTCAGCGATATTCTGAAAAATATAACCGAGATTTCCTGTGAGACCGTTAATAACGGAAGTTCTGTCTATCCCTGGGCAAAAACCTCCGGTGTTACCGTGTCTGGAAAGTGAACTTGCTTTACAAATGCCTTGCTATGTGTAAGGCATTTGTGTTTTACAGCGGTTAATTATTTATTCTATATTTATAAAAACGGAGATATTACTGTGAAAATAACTTATTTCGGAACTGCCGCCGCAGAAGGCTGGCCTGGGCTGTTCTGCAGATGCGAGGCCTGTGAAAAGGCGCGTGCCCTTGGGGGAAGAAATATTCGAACGAGGTCCCAGGCGCTTATCGACGACGGGCTTTTGCTGGATCTTCCGCCGGACACCTATATGCACGTGCTGTACGGCGGGCTGGATCTCACCGCCGTACACAGCCTGCTGGTCACCCACACCCACTTCGACCACTACGCTCCCCACGAGCTCTGGTGCCGCAGTCCCGGCATTGCCTACGGCCTCCGTGAGGACGTACCCGTGCTGAAGGTCTTTGGTTCGGAATTCGTATGCGAAAATTTCCTCAAGCGGCCCCGTCCCGAAAACGAAGAGAAACGGGTGGACTTTGAGGCGGTGAGCTCAGAGCAGACCTTCACCGCCGGGGACTACACCGTAACCGCCCTTCCCGCAGACCACGGCAGACCGGGAGATGCCTTTATCTACGCCATCGAAAAAGAGGGCAAGAGCCTTTTCTACTGCCACGACACCGGCTATCTCACAGATATCGCATGGGGTTGGCTTGAAAAGACGGGGAAGCGCTTTGACCTGATCTCTCTGGACTGCACCAATATCGTTGGCGACGGACGGAGAGGGCATATGGGTGTTTCCGCCTGCAGAGAGGTCAAGGCAAGACTTCTTGAGCTGGGTTCCGCCGACGAAAACACGGTCTTCGTGCTCAACCACTTCTCCCACAACGGCAAAACCGTCTACGACGACCTTGCCGCCGAGCTGGAAGGGGAGTTTACCGTCTCCTACGACGGGCTTGCAATTGAATTCTGATCGCTAAAGGAACAAAAAAAGAGATATGCACAGTTTGTTTATTCGGGACAAGGGCTTTTACAAGCGCGTTGCGGGTATTGCCGTTCCCATAGCCCTGCAGGGGCTTATCACCACCGGCGTTAACATGATGGACACCATCATGGTCGGTGCGGTGAGCGAGACTCATCTGTCTGCGGTGAGCCTTGCAAACCAGTTTATCAGCATTTTCCACATTTTCTGCATGGGCATCGGCATGGGAGCTTCGGTGCTCGTTGCAAGGTATTACGGCATGGGGGACAGATCCAGCCTTAAAAAGACCGTTGCAATAATGCTTCGGCTCTGTCTGGGGCTTTCGGTGCTGTTTGCCGTTGCCACCGCCCTTATTCCGCGGCTTATCATGCTTATCTACACCACGGAAGAGGCCATTATCGGCTACGGCATAGAATATCTCAACTATTCCGTTGTGACCTATTTCTTCCTGGGGCTTTCACTCACCTGTACCATAGTTCTCCGGAACGTGGGAAAGGTGAAGATACCGCTGTACACGTCCATTGCGGCGTTCTTCGTTAACGTGGGCGCAAACTACGTGTTCATCTTCGGCGTGGATTTCCTCCGTATTCCCGCGATGGATGCGGCAGGCGCCGCCGTGGGCACGCTTATTGCCCGTGTGTTTGAATTTGCGGTGATCTGCGGATATATGTTCTTCCGGGACAAAAACATCGGCTTCCGGATCCGGGATCTTTTTGCTCCCGTGGGAAAGCTTTGGAGAGAGTACATACGCATAAGCATTCCCGTTCTGATCAGCGACGGCATTCTTGCCCTTGGCAACAACTCCGTTGCAATGGTCATCGGCCGTCTGGGGGACAATTTCGTGGCGGCAAACGCCGTTACCGCAGTAACCCAACAGCTGAGCTCCGTTATGATCCAGGGCTTTTCCCAGGCGGGTGCCATCGTCACCGGCCACACCCTTGGGGAGGGCGACAGGGAAAAGGCCTTCGACCAGGGCTATGCCTTTCTCGGGCTTGGCATGGTGTTCGGTCTTTTGTCTGCGGGCATAGTAATGCTCATCAGCGAGCCCATGATCCGCGCCTACGACCTGACCCCCGAGACCCAGGCAATAACACGCCAGCTTATGCTCTCTATAAGCATTATAATCTTCTTCCAGGCCACCAACAGCATTATGACCAAGGGTGTTCTCCGTGGCGGAGGAGACACGAAAATGCTCATGCTGGCAGACAATATCTTCCTCTGGGTGGCTTCCATTCCCCTCGGAGCTCTGGCGGGGCTGGTGTTCCACCTGCCTGCCTTCTGGATCTATTTTGCTCTGAAGATAGACCAGGTGCTGAAGGCTGTGTGGTGCGTTATACGCCTTAGAAGCGGCAAATGGATAAAGAAGGTCCGCTCCGAAAAAGAGATTCAGGAGCCCGCAAAATAAAGTTCAAAAGAAAGATCCCGTTCACGCCGGGTTTGGCGGAACGGGATCTTTTTGTTCTTCGGTATTTACCTCGGCTCAAGGGAAAGGCGGATGCTGATGTCGCCGGAGGAGGTGGTAACGCGGCATGTGCCCTTGCCGCCGTAGACGTCGTGGTGAATGTTTATGCTTCCGGTGGAAGTCTCGGGAATGACGGTCATCTGCGACTGCAAAATCCCCGATACGTCTCCCGAGAAGGTCTTGATATCCATTTCCTCGGCGTAGAAGAAGTTCAGCTCAATATCGCCGGTGTCGGTTTCCATGCCGGTAAATGGGGCGTAGGTGTTTTCAAAGCTCACGTCGCCGGTATCGGTGGTGACATTCAGGCTGTTAACGTTCACTGTGTTTGCGGAAACGTCGCCGGTATCGGTGGTGACATTCAGGCTGTTAACGTTCACCGTGTTTGCGGAAACGTCGCCGGTATCGGTGGTTATTACGGTGCTGCCGGCGCCGGATACGGTAAGTCCGTTGATTCTGGTCCTTCCCGTATCGGTTTTAACATCCGCTCCGGAGAGCTCCAGCCCGGACAGGCTGATGTTTCCGGTGGATGTGACGATGCTGAGGGTCGGAGCCGTCTCTCCGCCGGAGATACCGCTGACGGTTGCGGAGCCCGTGGTGGTAGTGATATATACCGAGGAGAGAACGTTTGCATTCAGATCTATATCGCCGGTACTTGCGCTTGCGGTTATTGCATTGAAGCAAAGTCCGGATTCAACGTAAAAGTCTCCGGTGCCCGTGGAGAGAAAGAGCTCGTTATAGTCCTTCCGGGGGAGGAGTATGAACAGGTACGTCTTTTCGGAACCGAAGGAAATATAGTCGTACCACGCTCTGGTGTTGTATTTTTGTACGGTAAGCACGCCGCCGTCGCAGATAAAGCTGTAAAACTCTTTTCTGCCGGCGACGTAGGTGACGGATACGGTCTCTCCGTCGTAGGGGGCAAGGGTGACGTCTGCGGTACTGTCCTCAATGCGGAGGGAGTGGATGTCCCCGGAAAATTCCTGGACGGTCTCCGTGGGGCTTTCGTTGGGAATGCTGAGATTGTCGAAATCAAATTTCATCATAAACATGGCGGTTAGGAAGAGCAGGCTTCCCACAAGGGCAAGGGCTCCGCCCACAACCATGGCAATTGCCGCTGTTTTTTTCATTTTGATCTACTTCCTTCCTGTAAAAATACCCCTGATAAGCAGGGCGGTCTCTGCGGTGAGCCTGGCAACGCCCCTGGTTGCGATATGGCAGAGGAAAAACCAGAATACACCAAGACCTACACAAATAAGGCCGCATCCGATAAGGAAAAGCCCCTGGGGAAAGTGGCCGTTAATGATAAGCAATGCACCCCCAACGAGCCCCGCAAGTCCGCAGGCGGGAAAACAGAGCTCAACTGCCCAGAGCACCACGTCCAAAGCCCACAGCACGATGAAAAACGCCAGCACCACGGCAAAAACCGCAATTCCAAGGCTGAGCCAGACGGGCGAGCCCACAGCCAGCAAAACTATCTCCCAGGCCTTCAGCTCTCTTTTTTCGGAAAGGGGAAGACCAACCTCGCCGCAGATCTTTTTTGCCTCTTCCGTTGGCGTGCCAAAGGAGGCGACGGCCTCTTCCTCGGTTGCGCCCTCTTCAATGCGGTCGGCAATGCTTTCGCTGTAGAGGTCGATATACTTTTTTCTTTCGGCTCTGGGCAGGTTGCGAAGACCTTTTTTCAGCCCGGACAAAAACTTCTTTTTATTCACCCTGTTCACTCTCCCTTGTGATAAATTCGTAGATCCCCATTATCTCTTTCCACTCACGCTTAAACTCTTCAATTCGCTCAAGGCCGGAGGGGGTTATGGTGTAGTATTTTCTAAGCCTTCCGTTGTGCTCGCATGAGCGCACGGTAAGGTGGCCTGCGGTCTCGAGCCGGCGGAGTATGGGGTAAAGCGTGGATTCCGAAATCGTAACGTAGGGGCTGATGTCCCTGATCATGCGGTAGCCGTAGGACTCTCCGTCTCTGATGGAGGACAAAACGCATATGTCAAGTAAGCCTCGTTTAAGTTGATGATCCATGAATACCTCCTGTGCAGTAATACTATACCATGCGAGGTATTACTTGTCAAGAGGTATTCCTGAAAAAATCCCCTGCCCGGGAAAAATTTCGGGCAGGGGATTATTGTGCGGTCAGAGGTCTCTGTTCAGCTTTTTGTTCAGGGCGTCCATATAGGCATTCCAGTCCTGGCGGGAGAAGAAATGCCGATGAGGGCGAAGGTGGTAACAGGGGTTGCCGTCGTTAAGCTGTTCTCCGGGGAGGGGGAGCCTGTCGGGGGTGACGAGCCCCTTTTCCCCAAGGAGCTTCCATGCGGCAGAGGCGTGGAGAGTGGTGAGAAATTCCGACAGGGGGTCGGCGCCTCTGTCCTTTTCGGCTGATCCCACCAACAGGAGCCTCGGTGCGATCAGCGCCAGCAGATATGCCTGATCGTAGGGCTTTGAGTCTTCCTTTTCCCCGCGGTAGAGCTTGAAGTTCTCGCAGTACCAGTCCCAGCTTCCGCAGCGTAAAAAATCGTCCACCCTTTCGCCGGTGCCGTGTTTTGAGGATGCGGCTCCGCCGTAGCCGGAGTTGTTTGAACAGGCGCACCAGAAGCGCTCGTCCTGAGCCGCTGTCCAGAGGGCGGTCTTACCGAGACGGGAATGTCCCACAACGGCGGTGTGTTCTCCGTCAAGATCTTCCCTTGTGAGGATATAGTCAAGTGCTCTGGACGCGCCGTAGGCCCACATGCCGATCTTTCCCCATTCATCGGGGGAGCGGGGATTGTCCGTGCCAAAGGCTTTTGCAAGACCGTCGGAAAAATTGCCGTGGAGACCGTCGTTTACTATGTCCTGGTAGCAGACCACTAAAAGTGCAAAGCCGCGATCGGTTATCTCTTCAACGGGGATGTATCTGTGCGGCACGGGACAGAAAGCCAAATTGAGAAAAACAGGGGGCTTATTTATTGACTTGGGGATAAAAAGCTCGGCCATAAACGAAAAAACGCCGGAGGGGGTGGGAAAGCTGATCTTGATCTGCTGTTGCAGTACCTTTCCGGCATAGGCATAGATGTCTTCGGAGACCACCTCACCCTTGCCGGGACCGGTACATTCGGGAGTGTAGCCGTAGGAATGACGGCAGAGAGCATCCAGCATTTCCGCCCTGCGCTCAGGCCAAAGCCCCAACGTGACGTCGCGGCCGTCGTTCATTTGGAGGATGGGCAGAAGCTCCCGTTGATCCAAAAGCTCTTTAAGCATGGTTTTTTACACTCCCTTTATGAATTGTTTTTTTCCGTGAAGGGGGGCTCAACGGAGGGAAAGGGGAACGTAGTTTTTGTCGGTGCCGATGCTTTTGTAGGAGGGGCGGATGATCTTGTCCGCGTTCACAAGCTCCTCTAAGCGGTGGGCGCTCCAGCCGACGATGCGGGATATGGCGAAGATCGGCGTGTAGAGCTCAACGGGGATGCCCAGCATACTGTAGACAAAGCCGCTGTAAAAGTCCACGTTGGCGCTGACGCCCTTGTAGATGCGTCTCTTTTTCCCGATGACACGGGGGGCGGCGCTCTCAACGGCGGAATAGAGGGCGAAATCCTCGCTTCTGCCCTTTTCGTGGGCCAGCTTTTCGACGAAGCTTTTGAAAATGCAGGCTCTCGGGTCGGAGAGGGAATAGACTGCGTGACCCATTCCGTAGATCAGACCGCTCTTGTCAAAGGCCTCCCGGGCAAGGAGCTTTTCAAGGATGCTCTCGACCTCTTCCGTATCCGAGGGGTCGGAGACGGTGTCCCGGATGTAGTTCATCATTTCGACGGCCTTTATGTTTGCGCCGCCGTGCTTGGGTCCCTTGAGAGAGGAGAGGGCGGCGGCCATTACGGAATAGGTGTCGGAGCCGGAGGAGGTGACCACGCGGGTGGTGAAGGTGGAGTTGTTTCCGCCGCCGTGCTCCATGTGGAGGACCAGCGCAAGGTCCAGAACTCTTGCCTCCAGCTCGGTGTAGCTCATGTCCGGACGGAGCATCATGAGGACATTCTCCGCGGTGGAAAGGTTCTTTCCGGGTCGGTGGATGTGAAGGCTTCCGTCACAGAGATAGTGGCTGTAGGCGCTGTAGCCGTAAACGGAGAGCATGGGCAGAACGCTGATCAGCTCGATGCACTGTCTCAGGATGTTGGGAAGAGAGTTGTCGGAGATGTCCGCGTCATAGGAGGCCAGGGTGAGAACGCTTCGGGTGAGGGAGTTCATCAGGTCCCTGCTGGGTGCCTTCATTATGACGTCCCTTGTGAAGTTTCGGGGGAGGACGCGGCTCTCGCTCAAAAGTCCGGAGAATTTGGAAAGCTGTTCTTCGGTGGGAAGCTCACCGAAAAGCAGGAGATAGGCGGTCTCCTCAAAACCGTTATGTCTGCCGGAAAAGCCGTCAACGAGCCGGTTTATGTCATAGCCCCTGTAGAACAGCTTTCCGTCGCAGGGGATCTTTTCCCCGTTTTCCGTGCGGAAGGCCTCGATGGAGGATATGTTCGTGAGTCCGGTGAGCACGCCCGTGCCGTCGAGGTCACGGAGTCCGCGCTTTACACCCATTTCCCGGTAAAGCTCCGCAGGGATCCGGTCATTTTTGAGGCAGAGCTCGCTGTAGCTTGTGAACAGGCTGTTTTCGGTTTTGTTTGTCAATTTCGGTGTACCGACCTTTCTAGAGAATATTGTGTGAGCTCCCCGAAAGGGGAGGACACAGTAGAATTATACCAAAAACAGCACGCAGGGTCAATACAAACTGTAGTATGTTACAAAATGTTTACTATTTCGTCCGGAATCGACAGATGATCTTTTTCAGAGGGGTTTGCCGTTGAGATGGGCAGAGACAAGCTTTGAGCCGGCATAGCTCAGCTTCAGGGAGAAGAAGGGCTCGTTTCTGTCGATGAGCCCGAAAAATATCCGGTCGCCCTCCCACATGGGAAGCATAGAAAGCTCACTCTCCGGGATCCATGCAAGCTCGCCCTCGTCGCAGGAGTCTGCAAGCCGGCCCTCGAAGCCGTCGGCAGTGAACAGGTGCATATATTCCGTCTCCCAGCCGTCGGAGGAAAATGTGACGATGCCCCGGAATTTCCAGGAGGTGAGAGTGAGGTCGGTCTCCTCCCGAACCTCTCTCAGAAGACAGTCCTCGGGGCTTTCACCCTCCAAAAAGCCGCCGCCAATGCCTATCCATTTGCCCTTGTTGACGTCTTTTTCCTTTTTACAGCGGTAGAGCATGAGATATTTGCCGTTTTGTTTTACGTAGCAAAGAGTTGTGAGCCTCATGGGAGATAAGCCCTCCTTTTCGGTATGGGTCTATTTTATCACGGGCAAAAAGCTCTGTCAACGTTATGGGCGCCGAAGGGGGGACAAAAGGCGCAGAATAATGCTGTGTCTACTTGAAAAAAAGCTCGGTTTCTGATATAATTTACAGTAAGAACGTATTGCTGAAAATAGCATTGAGGTAAATCAGTGTCTGATAAAAATGTGAAATGGTCCGTGCCTGTGGGAGCTTCCCGTCTTCGGGACAATATTCGCACGGAGTTTAATATAGGCCCCCTTGTGGAGCGCGTGCTGGTCTCCCGGGGGATCACCGAAAGAGAAGACGTTGCCCTTGCCCTTGGCATAGGTCTTCCTGCCTACGACCCCTTTCTGATGAAGGATATGGACAGGGCAGTTGCACGTATCCGCCGAGAGATCGAAGCCGGGGGGAGTATTACCGTTTTCGGAGATTACGACGTTGACGGGCTCACCTCTGCCTACATACTCTCGGACTGGCTCGAGAGCCGCGGCGTGACCTGTTCGGTCTACATTCCCGAGAGGGAGGGCGAGGGCTACGGCATGAACCGCGACGCCCTTGAAAGGATAGCCGCCGGGGGTACGAAGCTTATCGTAAGCGTGGACAACGGCATAAACGCCGTCGAAGAGGCAAAGGCCGCTCTTGAGCTTGGCATGGAAATGGTCGTTACAGACCACCACACCCCCGGAGAGGTGCTTCCGGACTGCTGTGCCGTCGTCGACCCCCACAGAGCGGATTGCCCCTATCCCAACAAGCACCTTGCCGGCGTCGGCGTTGCCTTCAAGCTTCTCTGCGCCCTTGAAAACGGGGACGAGGCATCCCTTATGTCCCGCTACGGCGATATGCTGGCGCTGGGAACGATCGCGGACGTGTGCGAGGTCACAGGGGAAAACCGCCGCCTTCTCACCGCCGCCGAGCCCGTTCTGAAGGCCACGAAAAACTACGGTCTTCGGGCGCTGGGCGCAAAATGCAGCTGTCCCGAGCCGGGGCTTGGGGATATCGGCTTCCGCCTTGCCCCAAGACTCAACGCCGCGGGCAGAATGGGCTCTGCCGCGGACGCTCTGAAGCTGTTGAAGTCCCCCGACCCAGCCCAGGCAGAGGCCAATGCCGAGCTTCTCTGCCACGCAAACAGCCGCCGTCAGTCCGTTGAAACCAAGATCCTCTCCGAAGCCGCAGATATGGCCGCAGAGGAGAGCGTTGACATAAACCGGGGTCTGGTGCTCTATTCCGAAAACTGGAAGCTGGGAGTTCTGGGCATCGTTTCTGCAAAGCTTGCGGAAAAGCACGGTGTGCCGGTGATCATGCTGGCAAACGAGAACGGCATGCTCAAGGGCTCTGCCAGAAGCGGCGGAGACTACGATATCTTCAGCGCCATGAGCCGCGCCGCCGAGGGCATTGCCCATTGCGGAGGTCACCGCGCCGCCGCGGGAATTAAACTTGCCCCGGAGAATTTCAGCGAGTTCAAAAAGCGCTTCTACGCCATAACCTCTTCTGAGATACCCTTTGGCGGACTTTGCGCCTGCATCGAGGCAGACGCCGAGGTCGAGCCCTCTGACATAAACTTCCGCTCGGTGACCGAGCTTGAGCGCCTTGCCCCCTTTGGCCAGGGCAATCGCCAGCCCGTTTTCTGCATCCGGGACGCCAAAATTTCGTCCCTTGCCTCCATGGGCGAGGGAAAACATTCCCGGCTTACCCTTGACAAGGGAGCGGGAAGGCTCAGCGCCGTGTGGTTCGGAAGTTCCGCAGAAAAGCTGGGCTTCAGAGAAAACGACTTTGCGGATATTATTTTCACCGCCGACATAAACGAGTTCCGGGGAGTGAAAAACGTCCGCCTCACCTTAAAGGATATGGCCTTTTCCTTCGACAGGGCGGCAGAGGAGTATTGCAGACTTCTCTCGGGAGAGGGGAGCTGCCGCTGTGCCCCCTGCAGGGATGTTTGCGGCGTTATTTGGAACGCCGTTAAGTCAGCGCCCGATGGCGTGACTCCCCAGGCGCTTATGCGCCGGGTGTGCGCCGTGCGGCCGGTGGGCTATCTTGAGCTTTTGGCCGCCCTCGAGGCCTTTCGCGAGGCCGGGCTGATCACAGGAACCAGGATCGACCCGAAAACTTCGGACGAGGTCATCACCCTCGTTCCCGCTCCCCCCACGGGGCAAAAAGCCGCCCTTTGGGATACGGAGATATTCAGAGCATTTGGAAAGGAGCAGGCGATATGAATCTGGAAAAAAGAGCATCCGCCCTGGCGGAAAAATATGCGGCTTACGGACGCGCTTCCGAGGTGCCCCGTATTCTCGAGGCCTTCGCATTTGCGGCGGAGGCCCACAAAGACCAGTTCCGGCAGAGCGGTGAGCCCTACGTGACCCATCCTCTTGCCGTTGCAGAGATCGTTGCGGACATGGAACTGGACAGCGACTCCATCTGCGCCGCCCTGCTCCACGACACCGTGGAGGATACCCCGACCACCACGGATGAGATCGCAGGCCGCTTTGGCGCCCACGTTGCCGAGATCGTGGACGGTCTTACAAAGCTGGACCGTATCCCCTACAGCAGTAAGGAAGAGCAGGAGGTTGAAAACCTTCGCAAAATGCTTCTGGCAATGTCCAAGGACATCCGGGTCATCCTCATCAAGCTGGCGGACCGCCTGCACAATATCCGCACTCTGGACGCAAAGCCGGACATAAAGCGCCGGGAGACCGCCCTTGAGACCATGGACGTTTACAGCCCCATTGCCCACCGCCTTGGTGTTACCACCATCAAGCAGGAGCTTGAGGACCGCTCTCTGCGCTATCTCGACCCCATCGGCTACGACGAGATAGTTTCCGCCCTTGAAAACACAAGCGAATTCCGGGAAGGGCTTATAAACACCATCAAGGCCACCATTCAGGAGGGTCTTGAGCCTTTGGGCATCGAAAATCTCTGCATTGAGGGCAGAGTGAAGCAAATCTACAGCATCTACCGCAAAATGTTCATGCAGAACAAGACCATCGACGAGGTCTACGACCTGTACGCCATCCGGGTTATCGTGAACACCAAAGAGGAGTGTTACAACGTTCTCGGTCTTATCCACGATATGTACCGCCCCATGCCCCGGCGCTTCAAGGACTATATCAGCACCCCCAAGCCCAATATGTACCAGTCCCTCCACACCACTCTTATCGGCCGCGAGGGAACGCCCTTTGAGGTGCAGATAAGAACCTGGGATATGCACCACGTTGCGGAGTACGGCGTTGCCGCCCACTGGAAATACAAGGAGGGCGGAAACGATCTTGGCAACAGCTACGAGCAGAAGCTGGGGTGGATAAGAAGTATGCTTGAGACCCAGCAGGACACCGACGCCGAGGACTTTATCTCAAGCTTCAAGACCGACATGTTCGACGACGAGGTCTACGTGTTCACCCCAAAGGGCGACGTTATAAGCCTTCCCTCCGGGGCAACGACCATCGACTTTGCCTACGCCATTCACTCCGGCGTTGGCAACCGCATGGTGGGCGCAAAGGTGAACAACCGCATGGTGCCCATCGACACCGTGCTCACCAACGGCGATATCGTTGAGGTGCTCACCTCAAAGGTCTCCCGCGGACCGGGACGGGACTGGATAAAGATAGTCAAGACCAGCGAAGCCCGTACCAAGATAAAGCAGTGGTACAAAAAGGAAAAGCGTGAAGAAAACATCGTCCAGGGCAGAGAAATGCTGGACGCAGAGCTGAAAAAAGAGGGAATG
This sequence comes from Oscillospiraceae bacterium, assembly GCA_015067715.1. GTDB lineage: Bacteria > Bacillota > Clostridia > Oscillospirales > QAMX01 > SIG499. The sequence goes on from SVLY01000013.1 coordinate 51,745, forward strand.
CTTCTTTCCGAGCTGGAAAAGAGCGAGACCATGCTCACGGCCTGTAAAAAGCTCTCCTTCAACACCTTTGAGGATATGCTTGCCGGCATCGGCTACGGCGGCGTTACCACCCAGCGTGTTGTAAACCGCATTCGGGAGGAATTTGCAAAGATTCAGAAGACCCGTGACGAGGGCGAGCCCGTTGCCACCGTGCCGGTCATACGCCGGTCGGAAAGCGGCGTTATCGTTGAGGGGTCGGATTCGTGCCTTGTTAAGTTTGCCCGTTGCTGTACCCCCGTTCCCGGGGACAGGATACGGGGCTTTGTCACCAGGGGCTACGGCGTTTCCGTTCACCGCTGTGAGTGTTTGAACATCACCGGAATGCAGAAGACCCAGGCGGACAGATTCGTTGACGTCTGCTGGGCGGACATTATCGAAGGCAGCTTCTCTGCCTCCATCGAGATTTCCGCCCGGGACAGAGTCACCCTTATCGCGGACATCACAATGGCTCTGGCGAATATGCATATCCCCATCCACGGAATTCAGACCAAGCACGCCGAAAGCGGCGAGATAGTTTTGCTCATGGACATTTCCGTGAGCGGAGTTCCACATCTGAACACGGTCTGCAGCCGGGTTCACGGCGTCAGGGGTGTCACCTCTGTGACCCGTGTAGGCGTAGCGGAGGACTGTGTCAAATGAAAGGCAGATAATATAAAATGATCGCATGTATTCAGCGTGCCGCCGGAGCGCAGGTCGTTGCCGACGGCGAGCTTACCGGAAAGATAGAAAAGGGGCTTGTTATACTTCTGGGCGTCCGCTCGGGAGATACCGAGGCTGACGCAGTGTGGCTGGCTAAAAAGTGCGCCGCCCTTCGGATCTTCGAGGACGACGGCGGAAAAATGAACCTCTCCCTGGCAGATGTTGGGGGAAGCGCCCTTGTGGTCACCAATTTCACCCTTTGCGGAAACTGCGTGAAAGGCCGCAGACCGTCTTTTGACGGCGCCGAGCGTCCGGAAAAGGCAAGGCCTTTGGCAGATTATTTCGTCCGGGTTCTCCGCGACGAGGGTATTCCCGTTGAAACGGGACGCTTCGGGGCGGACATGAAGCTGAGTCTTGTGAACGACGGCCCCGTTACCGTCCTTGTGGACACCGCCGAGGCCGCTGTAAAGCGCTGAAAAGAAATTTTTTGCCGAAAGGAGATCGGAATACAAAGTGGAGATCAAAACTCTTAACGTAGGCTGGAACGGCACGAACTGCTATATTATTTACGATATCGGCTCCGGCGAGGCGTCCGTCATAGATCCCGGCGGCGAGGCCGAGCGTATTATCGCATTTATCAACGAAAAGAAGCTGAAGGTAAAGAACATTTTCCTCACCCACGGTCATTTTGACCATATACTTGGAGTTCAGCAGCTCAAAGAGGCCACCGGTGCGCGGCTTGTCGTCCACGAGGCGGACGCTGTGTGCCTGCGGGACACCCATGCGGCGCTCTATAACTCCCTTATGCCCGAGCCCTTCCGGGTGGCAAAGCCGGACATTCTGTTAAAAGGCGGGGAGCGAACCCTTGTTAACGGAGTGGAGATGCTCTTCGTGCACACTCCGGGACATTCTCCCGGGTCGATGTGCCTGTTTATGTCCAACGTGCTCTTCTCCGGAGACACCCTCTTTGCGGACACCATCGGCAGATCCGATTTTCCCACCAGCGATCCTGCCGCGCTGGCAGAGTCGCTCCGGAATCTCTACGCCCTTAACCGGGACTTTGTTGTCTATCCCGGCCACGGCGAGCCCACCAGCCTGTTTTACGAAAAGGAACACAACCGGGATTTCCGTGCGTGGGCGGCAAAACGTTATTGATCTGAGTTGATTACGAAAGGGGTCCGGACTAAAATGCACATATATCTTTCCGATAATCCGTATCTTTATGATGTGGAGCAAACGGCAATGACACTTATGCCGGATCGCCTTCCACGGGCAACGGCAGAAATTCCGGAGGTCATCGACCGCACGAAGGACTATGCCGTTTCAAAGCTCACAAGGACGAAAAAAGGCGTCGTTGCGGCGTTCACCCTCTGTCTCGACGGCGAGACCGTCACGGAGACCTGTCGGGAGCTTATCGGCGACGTTTCTGCGGACGAGGCCGACTCCATCGCCCGTCACGCTGTGCGCCGATCGGTCTTCAAGGCCTATTCAACCCTCACCGGCAGATCGGAAGAGCA